>CAVKAB010000027.1:0-11300 GCA_963653985.1 Bacteroidaceae bacterium | reverse complement strand
GTTAATGCAAGTACGTTAATTGCTAAAGCAAGTACTGCGATAAATCCTTGTGCATTTGGATTTGCTGTCAATGGAGCACTAGCACCAGTTGCAGTTGCAATTGTTGCACCTTCTCCATAAACTGAAGTAACAACGTTGAATGGTTCTTGATCTTGGAAATAAGGAACAACTTGAGCAAACATACACCAAATTGCAAGTGTATTAGCTCTGTTTTGAATCCATCCACCTTTATTCCAGAAGAAGTTAGCGAATGTTGGAGCAAGTAATAATGCTAAACCACAATACCAAGAGTGTGTTGGTAAATTGAGGTAAGTATATTCGAAATTCCAAACATCATAAGCTAAGATATAAACCCAAGTCATATCAGGCCATAACATATCTTTTTTACCTTTTGATGTGTAAATTCCCCACCAACCTGTCATACAAGCGATGTTGATTAATCCAGCGATACCATTGACTGTATTCCACCAGCCACCATATAACCAGACACCTTCACTTGATTTCCACCAACCAGCACCATTGATAGCGCCAGCAGCAGCTGCACCTTTGATTGCACTTTCGAAATCACTAGCACATGCAATAAGAATGTTGATTGCAACGATTAAGAATGGGAAAGGCTTGAACCAATTTTTCTTACCGATACCCCAACCATACTTGATCATCATGAATCCGATACATCCTGCGGTTGCAGCGTATAATTTTGCATAGTGGAACCATGAATTCATTTTAGTAAATGTCCAGTTGCTTGCTGCCCATGAATTTGGATCAGCATTTCCCCAAATTGTTAAAACAATAAAATAGATTGTTAACAATCCTGGAATTCCTAAAAAGAAGATAATACCACCAGCTTTTGTTCTTCTAGCAAGTTCATTACAGACGATTAAACCTACGAAGACAAGGGCCCATCCAATTAATTGTAAGTAGGAAAGGTCACCATAGATATTAAATAACATTTTCTCTCTCCTTTTTTTATTTAATATAAATAGTATATCACTTTTATTTGGGATTAAAATACCAAATCTTGAAAATATTGATATAATTTGACAAATTTGTTCAATAAGTATACAAATTTTTAGAATGGTTCATTATTTTATACAAAAATTTGAAATTGTTTATATTTAAAAAGGTAAATATTTTATATAATATTTAATTAGAGATGGAGGTAATAAAATGAAATCTAAAGTTTATTTTTCAAAAAATATAACACCTAGTGAGGTATGTAAATTATATGATTTATTAGGTATTAAACTTGAAGGAAAAGTTGCTGCTAAAATTCATTCTGGAGAAGAAGGCAATCAAAATTATTTAAAACCTGAATTCTGGAAAGATATTATTAATAAATTAGATGCAACTGTTGTTGAATGTAATACTGCATATGAAGGTAGTAGAAATACAAGTGAAAAACATCTTAAATTATTAAAAGATCATGGATGGAGTAAAACTTTTAAAGTAGATTTACTTGATGAAGAAGGACCAGACAAAGTACTTGATATTCCAAATGGAGTAGAAATTAAGAAAAATTATGTTGGTAAAGATTTATTAAATTATGATAGTTTAATTGTTCTTTCTCATTTTAAAGGACATCCAATGGGTGGATTTGGAGGAGCTTTAAAACAACTTTCAATTGGTTGTGCTTCTAGTTATGGAAAAGCTTATATCCATGGAGCAGGAGAAGTTGAAAAGATTTGGACTCAAGAACAAGATAAATTTTTAAGAAGTATGGCAGATGCTGCAAGTTCTGTACATAACTTATTTAAAAATAGAGTTTGTTATATTTCAGTTATGAAAAATTTAAGTGTTGATTGTGATTGTTGTGCAGTTGCTGAAGATCCATGTATGGCTGATATTGGAATTTTAGCAAGTTTAGATCCAATTGCACTTGATAAAGCTTGTTTAGATTTAATTTATGCTTCTAATGATAAAGGTAAAGAACACTTTATTGAAAGAGTTGAATCAAGACATGGAGCTTTAACTATTGAAGCTAGTAATAAACTTGGATTTGGTTCAACTGATTATGAATTAATCGAGGTTAAATAGAAATGGAAAATTCAAAAAAGAATAAAGTAGTTGGAATTATTACATCTATATTACTTGTTGCTTTAGGAATTGTATCAATGATTTTACCTAACTTTGTAGGTGATACAATGACTATGATATTAGGTGTATTCTTAATTGCTTTAGGTGTAATTTTATTTATTATTGCATTTACTACCGTTACAGGACTTGTTATCAATTTATTCTCAAGTTGTTTAACAGTAGGAGGTATTATATCAGTTATTCTTGGTATTATGCTTTGTACTAATCCAAATGGAGTACTTAAAGTTATTGCAGTTATATTTGCAATTCTTGCAATATTAAGTGGGGTATTTAAATTAACATTTATTGTTCAATGTATTTCAATGCACACTAAATTCTGGATTACAGAATTAGTATTTGGTATTTTATACATTGTTGTTGGTATTGTTATTTTATCTTACTTACATGAACTTAACTTAATGGCAATTTTGACTTATTGCTTTGGAGCATATTTAATTGTTTTAGGAGTTTCTAAATTCATTGATAACGTTACAAAAGACGCTCCTAAATATGAATTTAAAATTGCTCACGATAAGAAAAATAAAGATTCTAAATCTTCTAAAAAAGATGAAGAAATCGTTGATGCAGATTTTACAGAAAAGAAATAAATTTGAAATTAAAAATGTCTTGGAAAATTTAATCCAAGACATTTTTTGTATCCATTAACTTAATTCAGTAATGCCTTTATAGAGGGAATAATATGCACCTTTTTTCTCAATTAATGCATCGTGATTTCCTCTTTCAATAATTTTACCATGGTCTAAAACAATAATTGCAGTAGCGTTTCTAACTGTAGAAAGTCTATGTGCAATAACAAGTGAAGTTCTATTTTCCATTAATTTATCCATTGATTTTTCAATTAATTTTTCACTACGGGTATCAATATTACTTGTAGCTTCATCAAGAATAAGAAGTGGTGGTTTAGAAATTGCTGCTCTAGATAAAGCAACTAATTGTCTTTCACCTTGAGAAAGATTAATTGCGTCATCATATAAAGGAGTATCATATTTATCTTTTAATTTTTGAATAAAATCATATGCTCCTCCAATCTTACTTGCTTCAATAACTTCTTCTTTAGTAGAGTGCATTCTAGGGAAACGGATATTATTATAGATTGTATCTGTAAAAATATGGGTATCTTGAGTAACAAGTGAAGTTGCTCTTCTTAAGCTTTCAAGTGTCATATCGTAAATTGAGATTCCATCAAGTGTTATAGTTCCTGATTGAATATCATAGAATCTAGAAATTAAGGAAATAATAGTAGTTTTACCAGCACCAGTTGATCCAACAAAGGCTATTTTTTCACCCTTTGAAGCGTAGAATGAAACATTATGAAGAATTGTTTTTGAAGAATTATATCCAAATGTAACATCATTAAAGACAACATCACCTTTTAAAGGAGTAAGTTCTCCATTTTCTTTTTTCCAATAATATGTAGAATCATCTTTTTTGATTAATTTAACTTTACCAGTATCTTTAACATTTTCTTCTTCTTGATGCAAGAATGCAAAAATACGTTCAGCACCTGCAAGCATTGTAAGTAAGTTATTTAAATGAATTGTAAAAAAGTTAAATGGTTGGCCACTTTGACGGACAAAGATTGTAAATGAAGTTAATGATCCAATTCCATCAAGTCTTCCATCTTTAATAAAGAAAACACCAACAATTGTACATAATGCAAAGTTTAAATAAGATAAAGATACAATAAATGGAGTGTTATATTGAGAATGGAAGAAAGCAGAAGTTGATGCATCTTTCCATTCAGTATTAGCTTTATCAAATTTAATAAATGATTTATCTTCATGTAAGAATGCTTTATTAACTTTAATACCACGTAAATCTTCTTCAATAACTGAATTTAATGAAGATAAACATTCTTGTTGTTTTCTATAATATTTACGACATTTTTTAGCGTTGTAATAAATAAAGAAAACAGTAATTCCAATAATAACAAATGCAATTAAACTGAGTTCAATAGAGATAAATAACATTCCAAGGATTGTACCTATAATATTACATATACTAAATAACATATTTACTAATGAAACATTAAGTCCATTAATCATACTTTCAACATCATTAGTAAAATAAGTCATAATACTACCTACATTATTTTTATCAAAATAAGAAATAGGCATTGCAATAATCTTACGGTATAATTCTTTTCTAATTTTATAGACTACATTTTGAGATAATTTAACCATTGTAGTACTATAGAAGAAACTAGAAAGAGATCCTACTCCATATATAATTCCAAGTATGGAAGTAAATTTAATAACATAATTCATGTCTTTTGCTTCAATACCATATTTAATAATATCTTTTAACATATAAGTTCCATATGTTTGAGCAAAAGAAGTATAAATAACTGCAATTATTACAAGAGTAAGGATAAGATAATAACCTTTAAAATATTTAAATAATTCTTTGAATGTTTTTAATGTATTTTGAGGTCTATTTTTATTTTTATTTTTCATAACTATAACCCCTCATTTTGAATAATATTGATATCTTTATAGATTTCATCATTTTCTTTTAAGAAATCATGATTACCAACATTAGTAATTCTACCTTTATCTAAAACTACAATCTTTTCACTATCTTTAATAGTAGAAATCTTTTGAGAAATAACAATTTTTGTAGCATTAGGTAAATAATTTTTAAAATTTTCTTTAATACGAGTTTCAGTGATACGGTCAAGAGCACTAAAACTATCATCTAAAACAATAATTTTTGGATTCAAAATTAACGCACGAGTTAGAGCAATTCTTTGTCTTTGACCACCACTTAAATTATTACCACCTTCATTAACCATATAATCAAACTTTCCATCAAGTTCATTAATAAAGTTATATGATTCTGCAAGTTTAGAAGCACTAATTACTTGATCCATATCATATGAATCTAATCCATAAGTAATATTTTCTAAAATAGTACCTTTAAATAAGAATGGAGTTTGGAAGGAAATAGCAAAATTTCTTCTAATTTCATCAATTGGATATTCTTTAATATTAATTCCATCAATTAATATTTCTCCCTTCGTACAATCATAGAATCTTAAAAGTAAATTAATTAAAGTAGATTTACTAGATCCAGTTTGACCTAAAATTCCAATAAATTCACCTTTATTAAAAGTTAAATTAATATCTTCTAAGACATAGTTATCACTATTATTGTAAGAAAAATAAACATGTTTAAATTCAATATTACCTTCTTTTATTCTTAAAGGAGAATCTTTTTTATCAATGATTTCTGATTTAACATCTAACATTTCATTAATTCTTTGAACACTTGCTTCCGCTCTATTAATTTGTAAGATGACGTTTGCAAACATTTGGACGGTTGCAAGAACTTGCATACAATATGTTAAAAACATTGAAATAGATGCAACAATAGAAGCGTAATGATCAGTTAAAGATAATTCTCCACCAATAAATAAAAGTGCAATAATTGATGCAAAAAGAGCAGTTTCTTGAATTGGAAGAAGAAGTGCAGTTTTAGTCATTGCACTCTTACTATCATCTCTTAATTCACTATTAATCTTATCAAATTCTTTTTCTTTATAATTTTCTTTAACGTAAGATTTAATAACTTTAATAGATACAATAGATTCTTTAGTATTCTTATTAACGTTATCAAATCCTTTTTGAATTTTAATAAATTTCTTTTTAACAACTCTTACAATAATAAATGCAGCAATTGTAAGAATTGGAATTAAAACTAAAAAAGTAATTGATAAATAAGGTGATACAATAATTGCTAATATCAATGTAACAATTAAACAAACAGGGCTTCTAAATAATGGTCTAAATGAGTTAGAAGTAGAATCTGCTAAAATATTGATATCAGTAGTTAATCTAGTAAGTAAACTAGAAGTAGACATCTTATCAAGTGATGAGAAAGAATATTCTTTTAATTTTAAATATTCTTTTTTTCTTATTTCATACGCAATACCTTTAGAGAAAATAGCACAGTTTTTAGCAAATATAAAACCAAAAACAAATGCTAATACTCCAAAAAGAATCATTAATCCTCCTAAAGAAAAAACGACTTCATAATTAATAGAATATTTTCCATCTTCTAATATTAATCCATTTTGAAGCACTAAATTCATCACGTATGGGCATCCCATTTCCATACCTGCTTCAATCATACAGAATATACTTGCAAGAATAAAATTCTTACGGTAATTCTTCATATATTTAAAAATTAATTTAATCATACTCGATAAATTTTAAATATTTATATTTAAAAGTCAATTAATATGAAATTAAAATTATGATTATTATTTATACAAATCATCTAAAGTAAAAAATAAATAATTATATGTATTTTTTAAAGAATATCCACTTTTTGAAAAGAATCCATATTGAATTGGCTTTAAAGAAGTTTTATTTACTTGACTAATTTCTTCTTCAATCGTTTTATCGTCTATTTTTTATTACGATATTTACATTCAAAGAAGATATATCCATTCATCGATTCTCCAACTACATCAAATTCCCCATTTTTTTCTTCCTTATTATCGTACCAATAAGTTCCAATATTAATTAATAATGGATTAATATTTCCAAGATTATTTTCTTTAATTAAATATTCTTTTGCAATTTCTTCAAAACAAAATGGAACAAAATTTGATTCAAACTCATCATTAATAAAAATATCATAAAATTTATTATCATCTAAAATCTTATGAGCGGATTCATTTCGATAAATGAAGTTATAATAAAATTTAATTGAATGATCACTAATTTTATATCCACCTTTTTGTTTATTTTTCTTATCGTTAATTGGGTAAATATATTCAATTAAATCCATTTCTATTAGTTTTTGAAGAATATTTGAAAGTAATGCAGATGATTCAATATGGGATTTAGATAATATGTCTTTAAAATGATATGTACCTAACGCAATAGTCTCAAAAACACTGTTTGCATTATTAATTTTACGTAATTCACTTTTTAAATAAATTTCTAAAAAATCTTTTAAAGATGAAAATGATCCACTAAGAATATTAATTATATTTTCTTTAACAGACAATTTTTCATTAATTTGAGCATTATAAAAAGGAATTCCTCCAAAAGCACTATATAATCTAATTTTATCTTCATTACTAAATGATGGATAAAATTTAGAAGAGTCATAATAATCCATTTGTTTTAATAAAATTGAATTATTAAACCTTAAATATAATGGATTGTCATGATATTGAATTTCTTTCATGATTGAAATTGAACTTCCTAAGAGGAAGAATTTTATATTTGAATCGTTTTGATATTTATCAATAATTGCTTGTATTTTTGAATCGCATCCATCAATTAACTCTCTAATGTATGGATATTCATCTAATACTAAAAATAATTCATTATTAATTGAATACTTAAATAAAAATTCTATCGTTTCGATAAAACTATCAAATTTAATTGAATAGTCTAAATTTAAAACATCATTAATTATTTTTTCTAGATTTAAAATATTATTTTTTTCACTAGATTCCTTGCATTGGTAAAAAATAGTAGGGGTATTTTTATTACTTAAAGCATGTCTTACTAATTCTGTTTTCCCTAATCTTTCTCTTCCAATGAATTTCATTTCTTACTCCTAAAATTAGTCATTTATGATTTACTAATTTATGATTTACTAAATTATAATATTTATATTTTATTAAAACAAATAAAATTACTAGTAAATTTAAAAATATTTAGAAGCTTCATATTGGTTTGACTAACATTTGTAAATACATATTCACTTTTTTTGCAATTTATTGCAAATTTCGTTAATCGTTGCTTAATAACCATTCTTTCAAACTAATAACTTCAATACCTTCTTCAGTAAAATATTTATGAATAGAATCTTTAACAATAATCATTTTCCTGAAATTATCTTTTATATTTATTAATGATTTCTTTTCTTGAGTGATTTTTTCTATTGTTTCTAAAGAATATGCTGATTGAATGTATATTTTTTCATTAATTCTATTACAAATAAAATCGGTTTCTAATTGTTTTTTTATTGAATTACCTATGTCATTAGTTTCAATAATTTCTATTATTCCAACATCAACGCTATACCCCCTTATAAGGAGTTCATTATAAATAATATTTTCCATGATGTGAGTAGGCTCAGATTGTCTAAAATTAATTAATGCGTTTCTTAATCCTAAATCTGTAAAGTAATATTTAGAATTTGCTCCAATATATTTTCTACCTTTAATATCATATCTTAAGGCTTCTTTTATTAAAAAAGCGTCTTTTAAATATTCAATATGATTTTTAATAGTTAAATGACTATATGTTATTTTTTCTGTACTTTTGAATGTTTTCTCTAAGTTTGTTGGGTTTGTGTATGATCCAATTGAACTTGCTAAAATGCACATTAATTTATAAAAAGAATCTATATTTTGAATTCCATTTCTATCTTTTAAATCTCTTAAGTAAATTGTAGAGAATAATTTTTTCAAGTAATCTTCTTTCTCGGAATCATTAGATAAACTTAAAATGTAAGGCATTCCTCCAAAATATGAATATTCAAAATAAGCGTCTTCAAAAGATTTATTAACGCTATTAAAATACTCTTTAAATGATAAAGGATATAAACTAATTTCATCCCCTCTTCCTCTAAATGATGTAATAACATCACTAGATAGCATTTTTGAATTACTACCTGTAACATAAATATCCATATTATCATGAGTCATAAAACTATTTAAAGTCATGACAAATTTATCTAATAATTGAATCTCATCTAATAATAAGTAATAATCTTTATTTTCTTTTGTTAAATCATTAATATATAGAATAAATTTTTTAGAATTTACTAAATAATTATTTTTAGAATCCAAATATAAAGTTTCTTCATCTTCTAAATATTTATCTAATTTCATAATATCTTCCATTTTATCAAATGCAAAAGATATGATTTGCGATTCATCAATATTATTTAATAATAAATGCTTTTTAAACATTTTATTTAATAAATATGATTTTCCAGATCTTCTTAATCCAGTAATAACTTTAATTAATCCATTATGTTTTTTATTAATTAATTTATTTAAATATTGATCTCTTTTTATTTCCATATTATACTCCATTTACTTTTTTTGCATATTTTAACCTTTTTAGTAAATTCATTATATCATAAAAACATTCTTATTTTAATAAGCATTTACTTTTTTTGCACATTCATGCAAATTTCGCTAACTAAAAACAATTTTTAAAATATTTTAAAATTTTTAGCACTTTCTTATTGACAGTGCTAAATTATTGATTATAATATAGTTAGCACTTGAGAAATAAGAGTGCTAAAGATAATTAATAATTAACCATTATTGGTTTGGAGGTAAATTTATGTACGATTTAACAAATGATTTCTTAGAAGAATTATTCAATGAAAGAGGATATCAAAAAGGATTAATGAGAAGTGATGTTTTAGAAAATGAAGATGAATATAAAGTCTTAGCAGAACTTCCAGGAGCTAATAAAGAAAATATCCATCTTGAATATAAAGATTTTAACTTAGTAATTTCTTATTCAGTTAAAGCAAGTAGCAATAACGAAGAAAATAAAAACCATAAAGTTGTTAAAAAAGAAAGATTCGCTGGTAACTTCTCAAGAAGTTTCTACTTACCAAATGTAGATGAAAGAAGTATCTCAGCATCATATAAAGATGGTATTCTTGAAGTAGTCTTATTAAAGAAAAAGAGTACAAATGGAATTTCCATTGAAATTAAATAGTTAATATCTCTCCCTATACAAAATTCTCTCTTTTTAAGCAAAAAGGCCAGGTGATTCTGACCTTTTTGTCTTAAATAAAAAAATGATTGATAAAATAGCAATAAATCTATATAATATTTAATGCTTATGCGCTAGTAGCTCAACTGGATAGAGTGTTTGGCTACGAACCAAAAGGTTGCGGGTTCGACTCCTGCCTAGCGCGCCAAAGATAAGAAAAAAATTCAAATTAGTCCGATATTTATCGGGCTTTTTTTAATTCTAGAAAAGTCGAAAATCGGCGTTTTGTCGGCAAAACTTTTTTGTAAAAATTTAGATATTTTTATAAAATCTATACAAGAAAGCAAAAGCTTTAATGTATAGGAGGTATCAATTATGTCGGTATTAAAATCAAAAACAGATCCAAGATATTATTATGTTGATGGACATATCACATTAAATGGTAAAACCTATCATTATTCTAAAAAATCAAGTAAGAATGAAAAGTTCAAAAATAAGAAGTGGTGTAAAGAACTTGAAGAAGAAATGGTACATGAATTAAAAAGAAAACATAATGCATTAGATTCAAAGCTTGATGATTATATGCTTGATGATCTTGCTAAAGATTTTATTAAGAAGATGGAAGTAGATGCTAAAAAAGAAAGTACCATTAAAGGGTTTAAATATAGATATGAAAAATATTACAAACCATTCTTTGATGGAAAAGCATTAGTGCAAAATACATTCATTGAAGAAAAAGTACAAGATTTTAAAATTTATATTAGAGATATTAATGTATCAACTGATTATAAGAATTTGATCTTAAATACTTTAAGTCAATTAATTAATTTTGCAGCAAGAAAGAAAAAGATTACTTATGAAGATGAAAGAATGTTAGTTGATAATTTAGAACCATTTAGAAATTTTGATGCCAAAAGTCATCTTCATAAATACACATCTCCAGAAGATGCTAAAAAAGTATGGGAAAATGCAAGTAATGAATATTTTAGATACATAATAGAATTATTCTATTATTCAGGATGTAGGATTAGTGAATTCCTTGCAATAGAAGCTAAAGATGTTAAATGTTATAAAGATATAAATAATGATTTAATTATATCAGTAGAGATCTATAAACAAATATTTAATTTACAAGATGGAGTAGTACCATATTTAAAGAATGCAAGTTCAATAAGAACAATATATTATGTAGGAGAAGTAGCAGAACATTTTATAGAATTTTTAAAGTTAAAAAAACATAAAGATGATGATTTATTATTTCCATTTTCTAAAAATAAATTTCGTAGAGAATTAAATAAAGCATTAGATAAAGCTAATGTAGAACATAATACTTTTCATGGATTTGGAAGAAAATCAATCGCAACTCATTTATATTTAGAATCTAAAGATGGTAAACTTCCTCAATTATTACTAGGGCATAAAAATGTAGATATGACTTTAAATACATATGTTTTAGAAGATTGCATGAAAAATGAATTATTAAATAAGTTAAAG
>CAVKAB010000026.1:0-11625 GCA_963653985.1 Bacteroidaceae bacterium | reverse complement strand
TTCTTTTAAAATAAAATTCAGTATCTTCACAAATATTAGTGCAATCATAACCACCGATATCTCTGATGACACTCATTTTAAAACAGCTTCCGGGTCCATTAACGTGAGCTTGTAATCCTAAAAATTCTCTAGCGTGAGATGCAAATCTTGAATCAAAAATATAATATAATCCGCAAGCTTGAGTAAAACCTGTTTGAGACATATTTAATGCACTTTCATATGGTCTTACTATCTCACATCCTGAATTAATAGCGTCATTCATCAAATTCATAAATTCGGAATTAATTCTATTATCAGCATCAAGTCTCATAAAAATATCATAATCTTTACCAGAATTTAATATATATTTAATTCCAGCATCTAGAGCTACATAGGCTCTTTTTATTTCGCTATCTACTTTAATAGGAATTGCACCTGCTTCCAATACTTTTTCATATGTTTTATCTGTACAATTATGACATACAACATAGATATCATATAATTCTCTTGGATAATTTTGATTATTATATAAATCTTCTATTGTATCTTTAATTACACTTTCTTCATTTCTTGCTGGTATTAAAATTGCAAATTTATTTTTCTTTTCGCTTTTAGGATATACTCTTTTATCAACCCAACATAAAAGCATAAATATCATTTGCAATGCAAAAGGTATACCAATCAAATATAATACGACATTATTTATGTTCGTAAGTATTTCATAAATTGTTTGTTCCATGTATCTATTATTTTAACATTTCTTTTAATGAAATCATAGAGTCTCTATACTCAATAGCCTTCTCAAAATCAAATTCTTTTGCAGCTTTTTGCATCGCTCTTTCAAGTTCTTTAATTCTCTTTTCAATTTCTTTTTTAGATAATGTTTCTTCCTTGTCTTTATCTTCTATATTAAGTTCTTTATCAATTGCATGTAATGGTGAAATAATCTCTTTTTGAATGGTCATTGGAATAATTCCGTTTTCTTCATTATATGCATTTTGAATTTCTCTTCTTCTTTTAGTTTCATCAATACATTTTTGCATACTAAAAGTGATTTTATCAGCATACATGATAGCTTTACCATGTTCATTTCTAGCACATCTTCCAATAGTTTGAATTAAACTTCGATCGCTTCTTAAAAAACCTTCTTTATCAGCATCTAAAATCGCAACCAAAGAAACTTCAGGAATATCTAAGCCCTCTCTTAAAAGATTAATTCCAACTAAAACATCATATTTACCTTTTCTTAATTGATAAATTATTTCACTTCTTTCTAAAGTTTTACATTCAGAATGTAAATAAACTGTTTTAATTTCTTTTTCTTTTAAAAATTTAGTTAAATCTTCAGCCATTTTAATAGTTAAAGTAACCACCATTACTCTTTCATGCTTTTCAATTCTTTGTTTTATTTCATTAATCAAATCATCAATTTGACCTAAAGACGGTCTAACTTCAATAATTGGATCTAACAATCCGGTTGGACGAATAATTTGTTCAACATATTCATTATTTACCAAATTTAATTCATAATCCCCTGGAGTAGCACTATCAAAAATAACTTGGTTTATTTCTTCCTCGAATTCATTAAAATTTAAAGGCCTATTATCCAAAGCAGATGGTAATCTAAAACCATAATCAACTAAGTTAGTTTTTCTTGAAAAATCTCCATTAAACATACCTCTAATTTGAGGAACGGTAACGTGAGATTCATCAATAATTAATAAATAATCTCTTGGAAAATAATCAAATAAACAGAAAGGTTTTTCACCTTTTTTTCTTCCGTCAATGTGTCTTGAATAATTTTCAATACCAGGGCACATTCCAAATTCTTTTAATTTATTAACATCTTGTCTTGTTCGCATTTCAATACGTTCAGCTTCAAGAAGTTTTCCTTCATCTTTAAAAAATTTGATTCTATCTTCAAGTTCTGCAAGTATTCTTTCGCATGCTTTATCAATTCTTTCTTGGCTAGAAGCATGATCATATGCAGGAAAAAGTGATAGAACTTTATATGATTCCATCTTTTTTCCAGTTAAATAATCACATTTATAAACACCTTCAATTTCATCATCAAAAAGTTCTATTTTAATATAATTATCTTTGTTATTTGCTTGCATAATGGAAATTGAGTCGCCATTAACTCTAAATTTTCCTGGACCAAGTTCAAAATCATTACGCGAATATTGGGAATCTACAAGTCTTTTTAAAAATTCTTTTCTATCTATTGTTTCTCCAACTCTTACTTCAAATACTAATTTTTTATATTCTTCTGGATCAGTCAATCCATAAATTGAAGCAACACTCGCTACAACAATGACATCTCGATGTGAAACTAAAGAATTAATTGCACTAACTCTCATCATTTCGATTTCTTCATTTATCATTGCATTTTTTTCAATATAAGTATCAGTTGACGCAATATATGCTTCTGGTTGATAAAAATCAAAGTTAGAAATAAAATATTCAACTCTATTATTAGGAAATAATTCTTTCATTTCTTGATAAAGTTGTGCAGCAAGTGTTTTATTATGAACTAAAATTAATGTTGGTTTGTTAACATTTTTAATAACATTAGCCATTGTAAAAGTTTTACCAGTACCAGTTGCACCTAGTAAGACTTGGAATTTTTTGCCTTCTTTAACTCCATCAACTAAATATTCTATAGCATGTGGTTGATCACCAGTTGGTTTAAAATTAGAAACTAATTCAAATTGAGTATTATTCATTTTCCTTAACTTCCTTTTCTAAATAAGAATAGATGAATCCATCAAGATCTCCATCCATTACTTTTTCAACTTGAGTATCTTCATAATTAGTTCTGTTATCTTTTACTAAAGTGTATGGACAAAAAACATATGATCTAATTTGAGAACCCCATTCGATATTTTTTTGATCCCCAACAATACCTTTTAATTTATCTTTTTTTCGTTGTTCTTCAAGTTCAAAAAGCTTAGATTTAAGCATATTCATCGCGATTTCTTTGTTTTTTAATTGAGTTCTTTCAATTTGACAAGAAACTACAATCCCAGTTGGTATATGAGTTATTCTTACAGCAGTCTCAACTTTATTAACGTTTTGTCCACCTGCACCCCCACTTCTATATGTGTCAATTTTTAAATCGCTTGGATTAATATCAACTTTTATAGAATCATCAAATTGAGGGACAACATTTACGCTTGCAAAAGATGTATGTCTTCTTTTGTTTGCATCAAAAGGAGAAATTCGAACTAATCTATGAACACCTTTTTCACCTTTTAATAAGCCATATGCATGTTTACCACTAATTAAAATATTACATGATTTAATACCAGTTTCTTCACCAGGCAAAATATCCATAATTTGGTATTTTAAATGATGCGTTTCAGCAAAACGCATATACATTCTTAAAAGCATATTAGCCCAATCGCATGCTTCGGTACCACCTGCTCCTGGATGAATTTCTAAAAAACAATTAAGTGAATCAAATTCACCACTAAAAAGAACTTCTCTTCTTAAATCATTCAATTTTTTTGAAAAGTTCTTAAAATCATCGTTAATAATTTCTAACGATTCTTCACCCAATTCATCACTTAAAAGAATTAAATCATTAATATTTTCATATTCTTTTTTTAATTCAATTATAGCTTCTTTATGTTCAATTAAATTGTTTTTTTCATTTATTAAAGATTGAGCACCTCTCAAATCATTATAAAAATCATCTCGGGCACTCAACTTTTCAATTTCTTCTATTCTTTTATTAACTTTGTCATTGTCAAAGTGAGTCACCGAGAGATTTTAAAATACTATTTGCATCATTTAATAAATTTTTTATTTCAAATATTTCCATTTTAAAACCTCTTATATTTTTAAATTAGAAAACTAATTTGTGTGAGCAGAATCGAAATCATGTTCTTCTGCAGCTTTAGCGTCCTTATCAATATCAGTAATATTTAAATTTGCTTTAGTTTCTTCAGTAACATTAATTTGTTCTTTTTCTTCTTCAGCTTTTTTAGCTTCAGCTTCTAATCTTGCTTTTTCTTGTAAACTTGGATCAACATTAGGGACAAAATTTGTATTTTCTGTTACTTCTGTCTTTCTTATTTGGATATTCATTAAATTTAAAACGACTTCAAGTGCAATAACTTCAAGCATTTCTCTGAATAATCCCCAACCTTCGTTGACATAATCTTGTAATGGGTTAGTTTGAGCATAGCTTCTTAATGAAACAGATTCTCTAAATCTTGTCATGTTATCAATTTGTTGTGTCCAGTTTCTATCAATAACTTTTAAAGTAATGATTCTTTCCATATTAGATGCTTCTTCAGGATTTGCCCATTCTTTTTTTCTATTAATATAAGCATCTAAAAGCATTTCACCTAAATCTTCACCAACTTCTTCTACACTAGCTTCATCAAATAAGCTTTCTGAAATAGCTCCATCAGGTAAGAATCTAGGACATGTAATTTCTACAAGTTTTTTGCCATCAACACCAGCATCTTTATTATTTTCATTGATACTTCTTTTTGCTAATGCAATACCACAATCTTTAAATGTATCATAAATTAAATCTGTAATATCGTCACCAAAAAGAATTTGATCTCTCTTTGCATACATAATATGTCTTTGTTTACTTAAGACATCATCGTAATCAAGTAAGTTTTTACGAACATCGAAGTTTTGACCTTCAATACGTTTTTGAGCACTTGTAATTGCTGTTGTAAGCATTCTTGATTCGATAGCTTCATCACCATAATTTGCAAATACGTTTCTTAATTTATCGCTAGCAAATCTAACCATTAATTCATCATCTAAAGAAACATAGAATCTTGAATGACCAGGATCTCCTTGTCTTCCACTTCTACCTCTTAATTGGTTATCAATACGACGTGATTCGTGTCTTTCAAAACCAAAGACATATAATCCACCTAAGGCTTTTGTTTCAGGAGTTAATTTAATATCAGTACCTCTACCTGCCATGTTAGTAGCAAGAGTGATGTGTCCTTTTTGACCAGCCATAGAAATAATTTCAGCTTCACGTGAGTGGTTTTTAGCATTTAACATTTCAAATGATAAGCCTGCTTTTGCTAAAGCTTCTCCCATTTCTTCACTTGCTTCAACTGAAGGAGTACCAACTAAGATTGGTTGTCCTGATTTGTGAACTTCAGCAATATCATGAACCATTGCCTTAATTTTTGCTTGTTTTGTAGCAAAAACTAAATCTGTATCATCAATTCTTTGAACAGGTCTATTTGTAGGAATACAAACAACCTTCATGTTATAAATCTTATTAAATTCTTCTTCTTCAGTTTTTGCAGTACCAGTCATACCACCGCATTTTTTGAATAATCTAAAGAAGTTTTGATATGTAATAGTTGCTAAAGTAACTGTTTCTTCTTTAATTTCAACACCTTCTTTAGCTTGGATAGCTTGTTGTAAACCATCACTATATTCTCTTCCTTTTAAAACACGTCCTGTAAATTGGTCAATTAATTGAATTTCGTTGTTATCATCAACTAAATATTCAACATCTCTTCCCATGATAAAATTAGCTTTTAAAGCTTGGTGAATTCTATGAACTAATTCTTGATATTGAGGAGCATAAAGATTTTCTAATCCAAACATCTTTTCTGCTTTATCAACACCTTTATCTGTTAAATTAACACTCTTTGTTTTAACATCGATTTCAAAATCACCGTCTGGAACATATTCAGGGTGTTTTTTCTTATATTCATCATCAACAGGTGTAGATGCTTTTAACATTTTACAGAATCTATCTGCAACTTGATATTGTGAAGCACTAGCTTTTGCGCCGCCTGAAATAATTAAAGGAGTTCTAGATTCATCAATTAAAACTGAGTCGGCTTCATCAACAATACAATAGTTTAATTTTCTTAAAACTCTATCTTCTTTAGTTGGTGCCATATTATCACGAAGATAATCGAAACCAAGTTCAGAGTTAATAGTATATGTGACATCGCAAGCATGAGCAGCTTTCTTTTCAGTCTTTGTTAAAGAATGTAAATTAACACCAGTTGTTAAACCTAACCATCTATAAATTTGGCCCATTTCTTGAGCGTCTCTTTGTGCTAAGTATTCATTAACTGTAACAATGTGAACACCTTTACCTTCTAATGCGTTTAAATATGTTGGCATTGTTTCAGTAAGAGTTTTACCTTCACCAGTCTTCATTTCAGCAATTTCGCCATCGTTTAAAACAAGTCCACCGATAATTTGAACTTCAAATGGATACATATTTAAAACTCTCTTGCCAGCTTCTCTACAAACTGCAAAAGCTTCAATTTTAATATCTTCTAATGTTTCGCCATTTTTTAATCTTTCTCTAAATTCAACTGTTTTATGTTTTAATTCATCATCAGTTAAAGCAGCCATTTGTTCGCCAAGTGCCATAACTTTTTTAGCTTGTTTTTTGTATTTATTTAAGATTCTTTGATCTACTCTAAATATTTTGTTAATAATATTTGCCATTACTATACCTTCTCTATATAAAAAATCATATTATTTTACCATAATTATATATTTGTATCAAATCTTTGATTTAAGCATAAATACGCTATTTTTAAATTTTTACTTTATTTTAAAATAAAGTCTTTATTTTCAATATGTTTTAATTCTTCTTTTGTAAAATTTCTTTTTGCAACAACTAGTATTTTTATATCTTTTGGATAATTTAAATTAATTAATTTTGATATTTCTTTCAAAGTTGCACCAGTCGTACAAATATCGTCTACTATTAAAATCTTTTTGTTTCTTATCAATTCTGGATTTTCAAGTTTAAATAATCCTTCTATTTTTTGACGTTCTTTATAGTTTTTACTAGATTGTTTTTCATCTTTTAATTTAATTACTTTGGAATTTTCTTTTAAATTCAAACATTCAAACATTGATCTAACATGGTCAAATCCTCTTTCTTCAACCTTATCTTTATATGATGGAACATAAATTATTTCATATCCTTTAAACTTATAACGCAAAAAAGTAACATAATATGATAAAAATACATCTTTCAATTCATAATCTCTATTCCCTTTATATAAAAATATTAACTTTTTTAAAGTTTCGTTATATTCATACAAACTTAATCCATCTATATCATTAATTTTAAATTTTTGTAATTTAGGATCTAGAGACTTTAAACAACTATTACATATAATTTGATTTGTTACTAAAGAATGCATTGAATCAATCTTTATATCTTTAAAACAAATCTTACAAAAAGGTATTGTAGTGCTCAATTTCTTTGATGGAATCAAGCATTCCGGGAGTTTTCTTTTTAGCAACATAAATAACATCTCCATCAGGAAATTCTTTTTTTCTACCTACTCTACCAGAAATTTGAATTAATGCAGCCTTATCATATTCTTCATGATCTGCGTTAATTATAATTACTTGTAGATTCTTTAACGTAACCCCTCTTTCTAAAACTGCAGTAGTTACTAAATAAAAATATTTATCATTTCTAAAATCATTAATAATTTCATTTCGAAAAATAGATTTACTATTAACTACATTGCCATTTTTTACAAAAATTTTGAGTATATTAAAGAATGCAATTGACATATCAATTGTAGGTAAAAATATTAAAACTTTCTTATTTTCTTTTTCATATTTATTAAGAGTATCTACTAAAAAAGCAATTCGTAAAAACTCTGGAATTATTTTAATTTTAGGAACTGGTAAGGGGTGACGATGAAATCTTGTGAATAAAGTTAAAATAGAATCGTTATTCTTTTTAAATAAATTAAGAATACGATTAGAAGGCGTTGCGGACATCATAATAAAATTCCCTTTTATACTCCTTTTAAATATATTTTCTAAAACTTCGTTGTCTTTAAAAGGAAAGGCGTCAATTTCATCTAAGATTAATAAATCAAATTCTTTTTCAAATCTATAAAGTTGATGAGTTGTTAAAACAGTAATATCTCCATATAAATCCTTATTATGCCCTCCATAAAGACTAATAACTTTGTTTTGAAGAAAGGTTATTTTTAATCTATTTGCAAGTTCAATAACAACATCTTTTCTAGGAATTGCAAATCCAACTTTCAAATTTCTTTTTAAAGAGTATTCAATTACTCCAAAGACTAGTTCTGTCTTTCCAGCTCCACAAACAGCATAAATTAAGGTATTTTTATGATTTTTAAGGTTTTCGATTAATTTTGAAGATATTTCTTTTTGATCTTTACTCAACTCATAACTAATAAAAGATTTATAGTTTCTAATGTTCTTATTCTCATTTTCATCATAATTTTCACCACAAAACTCGATACATTTTCTACAATAAGGTTTATTATTCAAATAACCTATAAATCTTTTATCTTTATTTCCACAAAGTGGACATGTATATTCTTCTATCTTATAAATCACCTCCTTTACATATCAAGATGCTAGTAAATTTAAAAATTATCCAAAAATTTTAAAAAAATGATTCTTTTTTTACAAAGAACCATTTTTAATACTATTTACTATAAATTTTTATTTTATTCGAACATGCCTTTTCATCTTGAAGAGTAAGATTTGATAACTTAATTCCAAATTCAATTCCTTCTTTTAATGATTTATTTTCGTTAAGTTTATCAATGATTCCTGAAAATAAAGCGTCCCCACATCCAGTAGTGTTAACAAAATTATCTACTTTTTCTATTTTAATTTCACTCTTTTTACCATTTTCTAAATATAAAATGGATTCACTTCCTCTTGAAATTACTGCATTTTTAATTCCTAATTCAATAAATTTATCTAATAATTCATCTTTAGATAAATTATCACTTCCGACAATTTCATAAGCTTCATAAATATTACACTTAATTAAATATGATTTATCTAATAAATCTAAAAATTTTCTAACTTTCGCTCTAGAAATCGCTTCAAAACATATCTTTTTATTTGGGAATAATTCATACAAATCATGTATAAACTTTTCATTTAAATTACTATCTAAAAAAATATATTCAGATTCATCAAATTTATTGATATGTTTTTTAATAAAATTAATATCTAAATCATCAATAACTCGATTATCACAAATAGCATTAATCATATCGTGATCATAATCATTAATTGCAACATATTTACTTGTAGGAAATTTAGAATCAGGATAATGAGTTTCTACATTTAATTTATTAAGTTCATCAATAATAATGTGCCCAAATTCATCATTTCCTAAAGCAGTAAAAAAGATACATTTATTGTTTAATGTTGCAAGATTTTGGCAAATATTTCTCATAACTCCACCACTAGAAACACTAATTGATCCGATATTTGATGTTTTTAATATTAATTTTTCGTTACTAGTAGCAATAAAATCCATATTACTACCACCAAGCAAAATAATTTTATTCATATTACTTACTTACACTATTACTATTTTCAAAATTTGTAATAGTATCTACTCTAACTTTATGTCTTTCACCTAAAAAAGATGCATTAATAAAGATATCTACTCTTTTTTCAACATCTTCATAACTTGTAAAATGTGCTCCAAAAGAAATCATATTAGCGTTATTGTGTTCCCTAATTAAATGAGAAACTTCATCGTTATATCCTATTCCACATCTAACACCTTTAACTTTATTAGCAGCAATTGCAACACCTTCTCCACTATTACAAATTAAAACTCCTAAATCACATTCTTTATTTGATACTTTTTTAGCAGCTTCAATAGCAAAATAAGCATAATTACAGCTTTCTTTTGAGAAAGTTCCAACATCAACGACATCAATATTTAAAGAAAGTAAGTGATCTCTTAACTTTTCTTTATATTCATATCCTCCATGATCTGATCCAAGAACAATTTTCATTATCTAATAACCTCCTCAATTTCACTAAATTTTATATTACCTTCTCTTAATAAAGTAATTTTATTTCCATCAATTTTTATAACAGTAGAAGGTACATTACTAACTGATTTACCTTTAACTATCGCTTTAATTTTATCGTGAAAATAATTATCTGCCTCTTCATCATTTAATGCAGGTTTTAAATCACTAGGATTACATGATGGTACAAGTAATGGTTCATTAACTTCGCTAATTAATTTTAAAATAAAATCATCTTTTGGCATTCTAACTCCAATAAATCCAGTATTAAGTGAATAATATTCTGGAATATTTTCTTTAGATTTCATAATAATAGTTAATTCTCCTGGCAAAAATTTTGCAATTATTTTTTTAGAAATATCATTAATTTCTACAATATTTTCTGCCATTTTTAAATCACTAATCATTAAAGTAAATGGTTTATCTGGTCTTCTATTTTTAACCTCTACTAATTTTTGAAAACATTCCTTTGAACTTGCTTTTACTCCAAGTCCAAATACAGTTTCAGTAGGAAACGCAATTATTTCACCATCTTTTAAATATCTAGCAGCTTTTTTTAAGCCTTCTTCATTCTTATCTAATAATTCCATAACTAATATCCTTTATATATAATTAAAAATCTTAATTTATCATCAAAATCTTTATAAAAATTAAATTTAATATTGTTTTCAAAATATTTTTTAATTAATTTTGTTAATTTTTCTTCTTGATCATAATTAATTTCAAACCCTAATAATGCTTTATCATTAGTAATTTCATTATATTTTTTAAATATTTCTTCATAAAAATAAGTTCCATCTTTTGAATACACAGCATTCATTGGTTCGTTATTTTTTACAATTTCTTCAATATCTTCCATTTTTTCAACATAAGGTGGATTAGAAATTAAAATATCTAATTTTATATTCTCTTTTATTAAAGGATCTACTATATTTCCTTCTTTTAAAATAATAGGTAGTTTCAAATTTATTGAATTTTCTTTTGCAACTTCTAAAGCTTTTGAAGAAATATCTACACAATAAACATTTGAATTTAGAAATTTATCTTTAAAATAAAGTCCTATACATCCACTTCCAGTACATATATCTCCAATATTATTATGTTTTATATTATTTTTTGTAATAATTTCATACATTTTATCACATAATTCTACTGTTTCAGGTCTAGGAATTAATACATTATTATTAACTTTAATCTTTAGATTTGAAAAAAAGGTGAACCCTAAAACATATTGTAAGGGCACACCTTGTTCTATTTTTTTAGATAATTCTAAAAATTTATCATAATCTTTTATGAATTCATCAAAATTTATAACTAATTTGGAAAAATCTTCAAATCCATTACAAAAACATAATAATTCATAAATTATTGTATCATTAAAATGTTCTTTATCTTTATATTGAAAATAAATTTCTCGATTAGAGATTTCCATTTTGAGAACCCTTGATTAATTGTTCTTGTTCATAGTTTGCTAAAGCTTCAATAATAGAATCAATTTCACCATTCATAACTCTATCAAGTTGTTGAATTGTGTATCCAATTCTATGGTCAGTAACTCTATTTTGTGGATAGTTATAAGTTCTAATCTTCTCATTTCTATCTCCACTTCCGATTTTACTTCTAAATGAAGCTTCTTTTTCTTGTTTCTTTTCTTCTTCTAATTGAGCAAGTTTACTTGCAAGCATTTGCATACAAATTTCATGGTTTTGAATTTGACTCTTTTCAGTTTGGCAAGAAACAACAATACCTGTAGGAAGGTGAGTAATTCTAACTGCTGATTCAGTTTTATTAACGTTTTGTCCACCAGCACCTTGAGATCTATAACGATCAA
>CAVKAB010000025.1:0-12002 GCA_963653985.1 Bacteroidaceae bacterium | reverse complement strand
TAAGAAAAAATTATTTAATTGAAAATGTTTTCGTTAAAGATGAAATTTCTTTAACATATTCCTACCAAGATAGAATGATCGCAGGTGGAGCTTATCCTGTTACTAAAGCTTTAAAGCTTGAAGCAGGAGATGCTTTACGTGCTGATTATTTCTTACAAAGAAGAGAAATGGGTGTATTTAATATTGCTGGAGAAGGTACAATTACTTTAGATGGTGTTGAATATACTTTAAAGAAAACAGATTGTATTTATATTGGAATGGGCACTAAAGAAGTTATTTTTGCTTCTAAAGATCCATCAAATCCTGCTAAATTCTATATGTGTTCTTGCCCTGCTCAAAAAGCATATCCAACAAAATTATTAGAAATTGCAAAAGCAAGAAAAGTTAATGTTGGTGATCAAGAACATTTAAATGAAAGAACAATCAATCAATTCATCCATGGTGATGTTTTAGATACAGCTCAACTTTCAATGGGATTAACTGTTTTACATCCTGGAAATGCATGGAACACAATGCCATCACACACTCACGAAAGAAGAATGGAAGTTTATTTCTATTTTGAATTAGGTGAAGATGATGTCGTATTCCATTTAATGGGCCAACCTCAAGAAATTAGAACTATCGTTATTAAAAACGAACAAGCTGTTATTTCTCCATCTTGGTCAATTCATTCAGGTTTTGCTACTAAGAGTTATGCATTCATTTGGGGTATGTGTGGTGAAAATAAAACATACGATGATATGGATGTTATTAAATCTACAGACTTAAAATAATGGGAGGAATGAAGATGAATAGTTTTAGTTTAGAAGGTAAAGTTGCTTTAATTACAGGCGCAAGTTATGGTATTGGCTTTGAAATTGCAAAAGCATTTCATGAAGCAGGTGCTATTATTTGTTTCAACGATCGTAATCAAGAAACTTTAGAAAGAGGTTATGCAAATTATAAAGCAGCTGGTATTGAAGCCCATGGTTATATTTGCGACGTTACTGATGAAGCAGCTGTTGAAAAATTAGTTGCTCAAATCAAAGAAGAATTAGGCGGAGTTGATATTTTAGTCAATAACGCAGGTATCATCAAAAGAATTCCTATGCATGAAATGAAAGCAGAAGAATGGAGACAAGTTATCGATATCGATTTAACTGGACCATTTATTTGCTCAAAAGCTGTTATTCCAGGAATGATTGAAAAAGGACATGGTAAAATTATTAATATCTGTTCTATGATGAGTGAACTCGGAAGAGAAACAGTTAGTGCTTATGCTGCTGCAAAAGGTGGATTAAAGATGTTAACTAAAAATATCTGTGCTGAATATGGTGAATATAATATTCAATGTAATGGTATTGGTCCTGGTTATATAGAAACTCCTCAAACTGCTCCATTAAGAGAAAAACAAGCTGATGGTTCAGATCATCCATTTGATCAATTTATTAAAGCAAGAACTCCAGCAGGAAGATGGTTAAAACCATCTGAACTCGGTGGACCAGCAGTCTTCTTAGCAAGTGATGCAAGTAATGCTGTCAATGGACATATTTTATATGTTGATGGTGGTATCTTAGCTTACATTGGAAGACAACCTAAGTAATAAATAATTAAATTTAATTTTAAAAGGCAATGTTTAATAAATGTTGCCTTTTTTCTTTATTATATTAACTCAATTTTATAAAATATATTTACGAGGTAAATATAATGGAAAAAGTTTATATTGGAGTTGATGTCGGTGGGATGTCAATTAAAGCAGGTGCTGTAAATTTAAATGGTGAAATAATTTTTAAAGAATCAGTTGTTACTGATGGAAGTCATGTTGATAAATTTTTGGCATCTAATAAAGAATTATTAGAAAGAGTTATTGGAGAATGTAAAAAGAGAGATTTAGAACCACAAGGCATAGGATTTGGTGTTCCAGGATTAGTTGATAATGAAAGAGGTTTAATCTGTAAAATGGCAAACATTAATGGAATTAATGTTCCTTTAAGAGATTATTTAAAAGATTTAAATTTACCTATTAAAATTTCAAATGACGCTAACGTTGCATGTTTAGCAGAGCAAAAATATGGCGCTGCTAAAGGGTATAGTGATGCAATTATGATTACTCTAGGAACTGGAGTTGGTGGGGGTATTGTCGCTAACAATAAACTTATTGAAGGGTTTGAAGGAAAAGGTGCAGAACTAGGACACATTGTTATTCATATGAATGGAGAACCATGTGGTTGTGGAAGAAAAGGATGCTTAGAAGCATACGCTAGTGCAACTGCTCTTTTAAGAGAAACAAGAAAAGCAATGGAAAACCATAAAGAATCTATGATGTGGGAATATTGTAAAGGTGATATTAATAATGTTAGTGGATTAACATCTTTTGAATGTGCTAAAAAAGGTGATAAAGTTGCTAATGAAGTTATTGATAATTATGTAATGAATCTTGGAGAAGGATTATTAAATTTCTGTAATATTTTTAGACCACAAGTATTTGTTATTGGTGGGGGAATTTCTAATCAAGGAGATTATTTAAAAAATAAATTACAAGCTTATTTAGAAAAATATAATTATGGATATTTAATGGCACCAAAATCGATTGTAGAAATTGCAAAATTAAAAAACGATGCTGGAATTATTGGAGCAGCTTCATTATTTATTGAATAATTTTATTTTGTCTTTGAATAAGGAGTAAAAATTTTATAGAATATAAAGGGCACCTCATAAAACATGTTATGGGTGTTTTTTGTTTATTATGAAAAAAGAAATGAAGTTTATTTTTGTTACAGGTGGAGTTGTATCTTCACTTGGAAAAGGTATCAGTGCTGCAAGCATTGGTAGAATTTTAAAAAGAAGAGGTTTAAATGTCTTCTCTGTTAAGTTAGATCCATACTTAAACGTTGATCCAGGAACAATGTCACCTTATCAACATGGTGAAGTTTTCGTTACTAAAGATGGTGCTGAAACTGACCTTGATTTAGGTCATTATGAAAGAATTATTAATAGTTCTTTAACTAAAGAAAGTAGTGTTACTAGTGGAAAAGTTTATTCAACTGTTATTGAAAAAGAAAGAAAAGGTGAATATTTAGGTGCTACTATTCAAATTATTCCACATATTACTAATGAAATTATTTCAAGACTTAAAGCTGCATTTAATGCAAAAGAAGATACAGATGTTTGTATTGTTGAAATAGGTGGTACAGTTGGTGATATTGAATCTCAACCATTCTTAGAAGCTATTAGACAATTAAGAAGAGATTTAGGATATCATAATACATTTTATGTCCATAATACTTTAGTACCTTATTTAAAAACTACAGGTGAAGTTAAAACTAAACCAACACAACATAGTGTTAAAGAATTATTAGGGCTTGGTATTCAACCAGATGCATTACTTTTAAGATGTGAAGTTGATATTGATAAGAGTGCATTAGATAAAGTTGCTTTATTCTGTAATTTACCTTCTCAAGCGGTCATTCCTGTCGTTGATGTCCCTATTATTTATCAAGTTGCTTTAAATTTAAAAGCACAACACTTAGATGATTTAATTTTAGATCATTTAGGATTCTATGGATTAAAAGAAGCTGATTTAAGTGATTGGGAAATGTTAATTGATAAGATTAAACATTTAGAAAGAATTACAAATATTGCTTTAGTTGGTAAATATGTTGAATTACATGACGCTTATATTTCAGTTGTTGAATCTTTAAAATATGCTGGATACGCTTTAGATAGTAAAATTAATATTATCTGGGTTAATAGTGAAGACTTAACAGATGAAAATGTAAAAGAAAAATTAAAGGACGCTAATGGAATTTGTGTTCCAGGTGGATTTGGTAATAGAGGAATTGAAGGTAAAATTGCTGCTATTAAATACGCAAGAGAAAATAATGTTCCTTTCCTTGGATTGTGTTTAGGTATGCAATTATCATTAATTGAAATTGCAAGAGATGTTTGTCATTTAGATGACGCTTCAAGTAGTGAATTTAATCCAAATAGTAAACATAAAATTATTGATTACTTACCAGATCAATATGAAGGTATTAAACTTGGCGGTACAATGAGACTTGGAGAATATGATTGTAAACTTATTGAAGGTACAAAAGCTCACTCTTTATACCAAAAAGAATTAATCAAAGAAAGACATAGACATAGATATGAATTCAATAATGAATTTAAAGATATTTTAAGTAAAAATGGAGTTATTTTTAGTGGAATTAATCCTCAAACTAATTTAGTAGAATTAATTGAACTTAAAAATCATCCATATTTCTTAGCATGTCAATATCATCCTGAATTCTTATCACGTCCATTAAATCCACATCCATTATTTGTGGGACTTGTTGAAGCAAGTATTAAGAATAAATAGATATGAATAAGAACTATAAAGAAAATTTAAAAAACAGAAATATTAAAGAAAATCCTAATAAAAGATTAAATATTAAAGAATATACCGTTAAATCTAAGAATACTTTATTAAATTATTTAATTGAAGTTTTAGGGTTTTCTAGAAATAATGCAAAAGGATTATTATCTCACCATTTAATTGCAATTGATGGAGCTCCTGTTTCTCAATTTGATTTTGAACTTGCAGTTGGAGATAAATTAATCATTGCAAGTAAACCAATTAAAAAGAAAGAAAGAGATAAATTACCTATCATTTATGAAGATGATAATTTTATCGCAATTAATAAACCATTTGGTCTTTTATCAGTTGCAAGTGATAAAGAAAAAAGTGCAACAGCATTTAGAATGTGTATGGATTATGTTAGAGAAACTGATAAACACGCAAGACTTTTTGTTGTTCATAGACTTGATAAAGAAACTAGTGGGGTTTTACTTTTCTGTAAAAAAGAAGAATTAAGAGACACTTTACAAAATGAATGGAATAAAACCGTTACAAAAAGAGGATATTATGCTATTTGTGAAGGTGTTTTAGATAAAAAAGAAGACCGAGTTATTAATTATTTAAGAATGAATAAACTTAATTTAATGTATATTTGTGGTAAAAACGATAAAGGTAGTTATAAATGTATTACAAATTACAAAGTAATGGAAGAAAATAAAAAATATTCATTGTTAGACATTAATCTTGAAACAGGTAGAAAAAATCAAATCAGAGTTACTTTAGGAAGTTTAGGACATTATATTTTAGGTGATGATAAGTATGGGGAACCAGAAAATCCATTAAATAGATTAGCACTTCATGCATATAATTTAACTTTTACTAATCCTATAGACAATAAAAAATACTCATTTAGCGCACCAATGCCAAATGAGTTTAAAGAATTTATGAAGAAAAATTTAAAAAAATAATTTCTTCAAATAATTTTTATTAATATTTTTTAAAATAGAAAGCGCGTTTATCGCGTCTTTTTTATTTAATCCAGATTTAGTTAATTGATCAAATAAGTCTTTGATTTCTTTTTCGTCAATTTCTTCTTTCGATGTATTACCTTCTACTACTAAAACTAGTTCACCTTTATATTCACGAGGTGATTCTACTAAATCTTTTAATGAAGAATAGATAAATTCTTCATATATTTTAGAGATTTCTCTTGCAACAGTGATGTTTCTATCTCCCAAAACTTCATACATATCTTTTAAAGTATCGTTAATTCTATGAGGAGCTTCATAGAAAATAATTGTATTTTTAAAATCTTTAATTTCTTTTAATTCTTTCATTCTTTGAGAAGATTTTGAATCTAAAAATCCATAAAACATAAAGTGAGTGGTATCTTGAGAAGACGCTACTAAAGCGTTAATAAAAGCACTTGGTCCACTAAGAGGAGTAACTTTTATGTTATTTTTAATACATTCTTTTGATAAAATTTCTCCTGGATCAGAAATTCCTGGATAACCAGCGTCGCTTAAATAACCAATAGTTTTACCATCTTTAATCATTTCAATTAATTTTGATGATGCTTCTTTTTCGTTATGCTCATGACAAGAAAAGGTTGGTTTAGAAATTCCAAGTAATGATAAAAGTTTACTAGTATTTCTAGTGTCTTCACATGCGATTAAATCACATTCATTTAAAACATTTCTAACTCTTGGGGAAACATCTTCTAAATTTCCAATCGGAGATGGGATTAAATATAATTTTCCTTCCATAATTATTTACGATTTCCTTTTTTATTAAGGTGTTTATTAACTTCTTCAAGTGGTAAAAATAAAGAATTGTCAGGACTATCAAGTTTGATAATTTTAGTAAGAATATTGATTGAAGAAACTTTATATTCGATTCCATCAATTTTTAATTTATATCCAATATTTGGATATTTTTTCTTTTCTTCAGTGTATAAATCATCTTCAAACTTTAAACAACACATGAGTTTTCCACATTGCCCACTTAATTTTGGGATATTAATAGTTAACATTTGATTTTTAGCACGGTTAAGAGAAATGCTATCAAATGTTTTAATAAAAGTAGTACAACATAAAGGAAGTCCACATGTACCAATTCCACCAATTAATTTAGCTCTTTCTCTACTATTAACTTGTTTTAATTCAATTCTACAATGAAGTTTTAATGCTAAAGTTTTAAGCAAATCTCTAAAATCAATTCTTTCATCACTTGCATAAGTGAATAAAACTTTAGATTTATCTAATGTATATTGAGCATTTAAAAGATTCATATTTAATTTTAAATCTTTAATTGCTGTATTGAAAATTTTACTAGCTTGATCTGCTAATCTTTTATTTTGTTCGTTTAACAATAAATCTTCTTTAGTAGCAACACGTAAAATTGGTTTAAGTTCTAAGTCAAATTTTAAATGTTCTTTTAAATCTAAATTTGAAATAACTTCACCAACTTCTCTACCAACACTTGTATCAATAACAACTTGATCTCCAAGCTTTATTTTTTCGTTATCTGTTTCAAAATAATAACCTTTATTAGTATTATCGAATTTAACACTTACATAATATTTCATATATAATTACCTCTTAGAATAAATTTCTTAATGTATGTAAAAATAATAATTGTATATTAATGTTTTTACTAATTAAGTTTTCTTCCTCCATTAAAAATTTAGTTTTTTTATCTAAATTTTTAATGTTTTCTTTTATTTTTATTAAAGTTTTATCATAATCTACCAAAGTAGTTTTATTATGATAAAGTACTTTTAATGATTCTTTAAAAAGAATAATTAATGAATCATAAATAAAATACAATGATTCATTAGTTAGTCTATTTAAAATATCTTTTTCTACTAAAAAGACTATTTTATCAATGTTTTGAATATTGGAAATAAAGATATCTAAAAATTCTTCAGCAAATAAGAAAGCAGGATTATTTCTAGCATTTTTAATTTCATCATAATCGTTATAAATATTAGAAAGCAAAGAAACTTCTTTTAAGGGTAAAGAATCTGCTTTTGCTAAATCTAAAAAATATTCTTTATTAATAGAATTAAATCTAATTATTTCACATCTTGAAAGAATTGTTGGTAAAACCCCTAACTCATTTTCAGTTGTAAATAATGCATATGTATTTACTGGAGGTTCTTCTAAAAACTTTAAAATCATATTGATACAATCAGTTTTCAAATATTCAATATTTAAAATAATATAAATGTTTTTAGAATTTTTCTCCGTAGTTCCTACATAAAAATTATTAATTTTATCTTTTAACTCTTGAATTTTAATACCTTTTTTAGCATCCATTACGATTAAACTAGGATAGTTATTATTTTCAATTCTTGAACATAAATCACAATTTTCACATGCAAAAATAGAAGTAGTACATACTAAAGATTTTGCAATAAATTTTGCGATATTACCTAAAGAAGATCCTTTTGGACCACTTAATAAATAAGCGTGAGAAAAAGTATCATTCTTTAAGGCATTAAAGAAAATTTGATATGGTATAGGTTGATATTTTTTTAAAAATTCACTAGTTTTCATTTAATTTTTCTTTAATAATTTTATAAGTTTCATCTACAACTTCATCTAATGGTTTTGTAGCATCAATAATAATGTATCTATCTTTAAATCTTTTAGATAATTCAATAAATGTATCATAAACTTTATCATGGAAGTTTTCGCTTTCAAGGTCAAGTCTATCTGCTACCCTTTGTTTATCATTAGATAGTCTTTTAATTCCTTCTTCAGGAGAAATATTAAAAAATAAAGTATAATCAGGGAAAATATTTTCAGTTGCAAAAAGATTTAAATTTAAAACTTCATCAACACCTAAATTTCTTCCTCCCCCTTGATATGCTAAAGAAGAATCGACAAAACGATCGCATAAAACTAACTTTCCTTCTTTTAAAGCAGGAATAATTTTTTCTACTAAATGTTGTCTTCTACTTGCAGCATATAGTAAAGCTTCAGCACGTGCATCTAAAGCAGTATTCTCTTTATCTAAAATTACATTTCTTATTTGTTCTGCAATTTTACTACCACCTGGTTCACGTGTAAGAATTAAAGATATTCCATCTTTTTCTAATTTTTCTTTAACTAATTTAGAAACAGTAGACTTACCACTGCCATCTGGTCCTTCAAAACTTATAAACATTAAATATCTCCTCTTCCTTCTAATGCTTTGATTAAAGTTAATTCATCACTATATTCTAAAGATCCTCCCATTGGGATACCTCGAGCAAGACGAGTAACCTTAATATCGTATTTTTCTAATAATTTAGCAATATAAAGAGAAGTAGTTTCTCCTTCTAAAGTAGGATTTGTTGCAATAATTACTTCTTTTATATTTTCTTTTTTAATTCTTTCTTCTAATTTTTTGATATTTAAATCATTAATTCCAATCCCTTTAATTGAAGAAATTTCCCCGTTTAAAACATGGTATGTTCCTTTATACGCATTTGTTTTTTCAAAAGGGATAATATCTTTTGGATAAGATACAACTAAACAAATCGAATGATCTCTATCTAAATTTTCACAAATAGGACATTCTTTAGTGTCGATTAAAATACCACAATTTGGACAAAAATGAACTAATTCATCAGCTTCTTTAATAGATTCTAAGATGAAATTAATTTTTTCTTCATCCATATCTAAAAGAGCATAAGCCATTCTTTCAGCTGTTTTTTCACCAATTGAAGGGAATTGAGCTAATGCTTCTTTTAATTTTGTAATTGAATGGAGTTCATTCATTATTAGAATGGGAATCCTCCTGCCATTCCTTTATATTTAGACATTAATTTATCTTGTTCAGCCATAATTTGTTCTTTACAGCCGTTGTATGCTAAAGTAATCATTTCTTCTAACATTTCTTTGTTATCAGCACTTAAAGCATCTTTATCTAAGATTTCAACTTTTTCAAGTGTAAAATCACCTTTTAAAACGCATTTGACTAAACCATTAGCAGTATATTCAAATGATGTTTCTTCGATTACTTTATAAGCTTTTTCGTATTCTCTTTGCATTTTTTGTGCATTTTGAATGAGTTGTTGCATATTCATAAGTTAATCCTCCTTTTTAATTGTTACTTTTCCTATGCTTTGAATTGGTGGTAATTTCCCAATTTCAGTTAAATTTCTATATCTTGTTACTAAATCAGTGCTTACGCTTCTATCAATTCCATAAATTTCAATTTCAGTACCGATAATCCTAGCAATTAATTTTGAAAAATCTTGTTGATAGTCTTTAGTATTAACAATTTTAGCATTTTGTGCGTGTTCAAATCTAATAACTAAAATATTATCAGTAATTAGAAATGGTGCACCATCTAATAAAATTGGAACAAGTTGTGAATCTTTTTCGCTTTTAATTTCTGTAGTTAATAAGTTCCATCTATTAGATAATTCTCTTTTAGCAGGTCCATTATTTAAAACAGTTAATTTAATTAAATCATCCATATCTAGATGATATGAGTTATCTGAAGATACAAGTCCACTTGATAGAGGAGCTTTTTTAAAAGAATTATCAAAAAGCGGTTTTAAATTTTTAGGTTCTTCCTTTTTTGATTCTTTCACTTCTTTTGATTCTTTTTTATTTAACACACTTAATAAATCATCTTGTGGAGTAAAAATAACTTCCTCTTTTTTTACTTCTTCAATTTTTTTCTCTTCTTTTTTAATCTCTTCTTTCTTTTCTTCTTTAACTGGAACTTCTTTAATAACTTCTTTAATAATTACTTTTTGATTAGAAGTAGAAGAAGTTTCTTCTTGAATCATTTTTAAGAAATAAAGTTCAGTGATTAAAGATGGATTTGAAGTAAATTTATATTCCTTTTGAAGTTCAATTAAAATTTGAATTAACGATAATAATTTTTCTTCATTAAAATATGATGCAATTATTTTTACATACATATTTTCACTTTCACCAGTAGATTTAAAGATTAAAGCGTCTTTTAAAAGTGAAATAATTTCACTAACAAATCTTACTAAATCAATATTTCGATATGTTAATTCATCAAATTTTTTAATTAAACCTAAAGAATCTTTATTTTTAATTGTTTCTAGCATTGAAATTTTATCTTTTTTACTAGCAAGTCCAAATAAATTTTCAATATCTTCAACTACAATTGAATTACCTGAATAAGAAATTACTTGATCTAAAATAGATAAAGCATCACGAGCACCACCATTTGCAAGTTCAATTAATAAATCGATAACACCACTAGAATAAGATACATTTTCTTTATCTAAAACATTAGTAAGTAAGCTTCTTAAAGCGTCATCACTTAATTTTTTAAATTCATATCTTTGACAACGTGAAACAATAGTAGGTAAAACTTTATAAAGTTCAGTAGTACAAAGAATAAAAACAACATATGATGGAGGTTCTTCTAATGTTTTAAGTAATGCATTAAATGCACTATTACTCATCATATGAACTTCATCGATAATATATACTTTATATCTTCCTTTAATAGGAGCGTATTTAATTTTATCAATTAAATTTCTAACTTCATCAACCCCACTATTACTAGCAGCATCGATTTCAATTACATCTGGATGATTTCCTTTTGCAATATCATGACAATTATCGCACTTATTACATTCATGTCCTAAACCTTCTTCACAGTTTAAAGCTTTTGCAAAAAGTCTTGCAACACTAGTTTTTCCAGTACCTCTTGGGCCAGAAAATAAATATGCATGAGCAATTTTATTGTTTGCTAAAGCATTTTTTAATGTTTTTACTATTGCATCTTGTCCATAAACTTCATCGAAATTAGTAGAACGATATTTTCTATAAAGTGCTAAATAACTCATAAGATATATTATACATTAATTTTGTATATAAATTAATTAGTTATTATACCCTAAATTGATTTTTTAACCTACAAAATGATTGATAAATATATTATAATATCAAAGAATTAGAGGAGTTTTTATTATGGATAAAAACATGTTAGATAGATTAGTAACAAGTGAAAAAAGATTAAAAGAAGTTGATGCTTTATTACTCGAAGATTCAACAAGTAGAGATATGAAGCTTTTTAAAAGTTTAAGTAAAGAAAGAAGTACATTAGAACCAATCGTTGAAAAATTCCATGAATTTCAATTAGCAGAAACTAATCATAAAGATGCTTTAGTAATGGCAAATGATTCTGATCCTGAAATTTCACAAATGGGAAAAGATGAAATTAAAAATAGTGAAGAAACAATGGATAAAATTGTTGAAGAACTTAAAATTTTATTAATTCCAAAGGATCCAAATGATGGAAAAGATATTATTTTTGAAATTAAAGGTGCAGTTGGTGGGGATGAAGCTAATATTTTTGCTGGTGATTTATTCAGAATGTATCTTAGATATTGTGATAAAGAAGGCTATAAAGTAAAAATTATTGATGAATCTCCTTGTGGAGTTGGTGGATATTCTTATGTTTCTTTTGTTGTAAGTGGAGACGATGCATATTCACACTTAAAATATGAAAGTGGCGTTCATAGAGTTCAAAGAGTTCCAAAGACTGAAGCTAATGGTAGAATTCATACATCAACTGCAACAGTTGTTGTTATGCCACAAGTTGAAGTTAATGAAGTTGAAATTAGAACTGAAGATTTAAGAGTTGATCGTTATAGATCTCAAGGTGCTGGTGGACAAAACGTTAATAAAACTGAATC
>CAVKAB010000024.1:8551-12140 GCA_963653985.1 Bacteroidaceae bacterium | reverse complement strand
TTTTATCTTATAAAATATACATTTTCAATATGTTTTAAGACCAATTTTCTAGAATTTTTACTTATAAACAAATTATGTAAAATTATAAGTCTAAAATAAACGTTTTAAAAAGCGCTACTTTTTAAATAGCGCTCAATAAACTTTAAATTGCAACAATATTTACAATCTTTCCTTTAACGTAGATGAACTTCTTAATTGTTTTTCCATCAGTGAAATTTTTAACTTTTTCACTTGCTAATGCTTTAGCTTTAACACTTTCTTCATCTTCATCTAAAGAAACTAAGATAGTATCACGCATTTTACCATTAACTTGTACTGCAATTTTAACTTCATTTTTAACAAGTTTTGATTCATCATAAGTTGGCCATTTTGCATAAGTGATTAAATCATCATGACCAAGTAAGTGATAAATTTCTTCTCCAATGAATGGACAAATACAATCAAACATTTTAATAAAATCTTCCATATATGGTTTATAAATACTATTTGCTTTATAAACTTCATTAATAAAGATCATCATTTGAGAAATTGCTGTATTAAATTGTAAGTTCTCAAAATCGTTAGTTACTTTTTTAACTGTTTGATTAAAAATTAAATCTAATTCACCTGAATTTTGATCACTAAATTTAGATGTATAAGCTTCTTCAGTAAATAATCTATAAACTCTTTCAATGAACTTATGTGCACCATCACATCCACCTGCATTCCATGGTAAACTTGCTTCTAAAGGTCCCATAAACATTTCATAAAGTCTTAATGTATCTGCACCATATTTTTCACAAATATCATCTGGATTAATAACATTTCCTCTAGATTTAGACATTTTTTCGCCATTAGGACCTAAAATCATACCTTGATGGAATAATTTTTGGAATGGTTCTTTAGAAGAAACAACACCTTTATCATATAAGAATTTATGCCAGAAACGTGCATATAATAAATGTAAAACAGCATGTTCTTGTCCGCCAATATATAAATCGACTGGTAACCAGTGGTCAAGTAACTTCTTATCACCAATTTCTTTATCATTGTGTGGATCAATATAACGGATATAATACCAGCAGCTTCCTGCCCATTGAGGCATAGTGTTAGTTTCTCTTAATCCATGTTTGCCATCAACTTCAACATTTAACCATTCTTTTGCATGAACAAGTGGAGATTCACCAGTTCCAGATGGCTTATATTCTTCAAGTTCAGGTAAGATTAATGGTAAATTCTTTTCTAATACTTGGCTGCCATCATCTAAATTAATAACTGGAATTGGTTCGCCCCAATATCTTTGACGTGAGAATAACCAATCTCTTAATTTGTAATTAATTTTATAATTACCTGCACCAATTTCAATTAATTTTTCAGTAACTTTTTCTTTTGCATCTTTAATATTTAAACCATTAGCGAAGTCACTATTAATGTGTTTACCATCATCTTCATATGCTTTTTCACTAATATCACCTTCAACAACTTGAATCATTTCAAGATTGTGTTTTTTAGCAAATACATAGTCTCTTGCATCATGTGCTGGAACAGCCATAACTGCCCCACTTCCATAGCTTCCTAAAACATAATCAGCAATATAAACTGGAATTCTCTTATTATTAATAGGATTAATTGCATAAACTCCTAAAAATACGCCTGTTTTTTCTTTATTTGTTCCAGTTCTATCAAGATCACTCTTGCTTTCACATTCTTTAACATAATTTAAAACTGCTTCTTTTTGTTCTTCACTAACTAATTCTTTAACTAATGGATGCTCAGGTGCTAAACAACAATAAGTACAGCCAAATAATGTATCAGCTCTAGTTGTAAAAACTGTAAATGTTTTATCAGTTCCTTCAATTTTGAAGTTAATTTCAGTACCTCTTGATTTACCAATCCAATTTCTTTGCATTTCAATAGTTGAATTTGGCCAATCAAGTCCTGTTAAATCATCACTTAATCTATCTGCATATGCAGTAATTTTTAAATTCCATTGTCTTAATGGTTTTCTAATAACGGGGTATCCACCTCTTTCACTTTTACCATCAATAACTTCTTCATTCGCTAAAACAGTTCCAAGTTCAGGACAGAAGTTAACTGGTTTAAAATCAACATATGCTAAACCATCTTCAAACATACGTGAGAAAATCCATTGTGTCCATTTATAATAACTTGGATCGCAAGTCATAACTTCTCTATCATAATCATAAGAAAAACCAAGCATTTGAATTTGTTCTCTAAAATGATCAATGTTTTGTTTTGTAAATTCAAATGGATGTTTATTCATCTTCATTGCAAATTGTTCTGCAGGAAGTCCAAAAGAATCCCATCCAATTGGGTGTAAAACATTATATCCTTGCATTCTTTTCATACGTGCAACAATATCAGTTGCAGTATATCCTTCAGGATGTCCAACGTGTAAACCTTGTCCACTAGGGAAAGGGAACATATCTAATGCATAATATTTTGGTTTAGAAAAATCACTAGTATCACAACGATATTCTTTTCGTAAAAGCCAAATTTCACGCCACTTTTTTTCAATGTCTAAATGGTTATAACTCATATCTATCTCCTTTTTAAATTAAAAAGACGCCCTTAAATAATTTAAGGACGTCTATAAACGCGGTACCACCTTAATTTATCTTATTAATTAATAAGATACACTCTTTTTAAAATAATTAATGTACTGAGACTTTATACTTTTAATATTAACTTCCACCAACGTTAACTCTCTAGAAATAAAACATATAAATTAATGTACTTTATATATTTTAATAATTTTACTATTAAATTATCAAGTTTATTTTAATATTGATTTATAAAGTTCAATATATTCATTAGCACTTTCATTCCAAGAATGATCAGTTTTTAAAGCATTCAAGGTTAATTTATCAAATATTTTTTTGTTTGAATAAACATTTAATGCGTTAGCACAACATTTTAAAGCATCGCAGACATTGTAATTATCAAATCCAAATCCATTAGCAACATCTGTATTACCTCTTTCTTCATCATAACAAATGACTGAATCTTTAAGTCCGCCGGTTCTTCTAACAAGTGGTAAAGAGCCATAACGTTGAGCGATCATTTGACCAAGTCCACATGGTTCAAATGCACTAGGCATAATGAAGAAATCGCTTGCTGCGTATAATTTATGTGCAATTTCATCATTATATCCAATATAAACATAATTATGTGATGGATATGCACGATATTGATTATTAAAAGATTCTTCTGCCCAATATTCTCCACTTCCTAAAACAGCAAAGTTTGCATGATTATGAGTAACAAAATCACTCATAGCAAGAATTAAATCAATTCCTTTTTGACTTGTTAAACGTGAAACTACTGCAAATAAAGGCAATTCAGGATCAAGCCCATTTTCTTTGCAGAATTCTTCCTTATTTTTAAACTTATTTGTTTTATAATTAGTTTTGTTATAAGTTTCGTAAATAATTTTATCTTTACCTGGATTGAATTCATCATAATCCATACCATTTAAAATGCCACAGAAATCTTCTTGTCTTAAAATTAAATCATACCATAAACCTTTTGATCCTTCTGGAGTTTTAAGTTCAAAAGCATGAGTTGGAGAAACTGTAGTAATTTTATC
>CAVKAB010000024.1:0-8229 GCA_963653985.1 Bacteroidaceae bacterium | reverse complement strand
TATCCATAAAGTCCACCTTGACGAGTAAAATATTGATCATTTTTAATGAAGAAATATTCAATACCATCATGGAGTAAATGATAAACATCGCATGATGGATTTCTCCAATTCATTTTGACATTAAAAGAAAATACTTTCTTTAAATTTGGATATTTATCATATTTAAAATTTTGATATAAAGGTGTAATAACTGCTACATTGTGACCTTTTTTAACATATTCTTTACTTAAAGAATATGCAACATCACCAAGTCCGCCTGTTTTAGAGAATGGTAAACATTCACTACTTACCATTACAATATTCATAAATTATAAAATCTCCCCTTGAGGAACATATAATGGTTCATCTTTTGTACCAAAAACTTCTTCTTTTGATTTAAATGTACAAAGTTTATCAGCGATAACATTCTTTAAATGAACACCTTTTTTAATAACACAATCTGAGAAAATAATTGAATCTTCAACAGATGCACCTTCTTCAACTGTAACATTACGTGAAAGTAATGAACCAATAACTTTACCATTAACATTACAACCATTTGAAATGATTGAATCTTTAACTTCAGCATTTTCACCATATAAAGCAGGACATGTATCATGAGTTCTTGTATAGAATTTCCAATCATTATTGAAAATTGGATTTCCTTCTTCATAAATCATATCTTTATTTTCTAATGAATAATCATAGTATGATTTCATACTTCTGAAATATTTGAAATATCCTTTATATTCAATAGCGTGTACACCTTCAACAAAATGTAAATGTTTTAAGAATAAATCACAAATTGTAATTGATGAAGATATATTTGTACTTCTCTTTAAAGCTTCAGCAAAGAAGTCTTTATTAACAATAAATGTTTGAAGTCCAATTGAACATTCATCATCTACATCACTAACTTTTTCAACTTTTTGGACATTATTTAATGAATCAACAACAATTTTGTTTAAACCTAAGAAATCTTTACCAGCATTTTTTACTTTTGAATAAACAATACTTAAGGCTTTACCAGATTTAATATGTTCTTTAATTAATTCATCGTAATTAACTTTACAAACAAATCCAACAGGTACAATAATGACATACTTACAATTTGTATCATATAAGAAATAGTCATTTTCTTTTAAGTTATTTAAATCTGTATTATATAAAGGATTATGAATACCTTTTTCATTAATCATGAAATTTAAAAAACCAGTTTTTGAATTCTTTAAATAAGTATTTTCATTTCCAATATGTTTAATAACACTTCTACTATAATTCTTAATTAAAATACCAATATCATCAATTCCACTATTTGTTAAATTAGATAATGTAAAATCAATGAATGCATATCTTCCTAAAATTGGAGTAGATGCAAGTGGTCTTTTTTCTGTAATTAATCCAAGTTCTGGAGAATTATGAAGATCAATTAATGCAACGACATTTTTCATATTATTGTAAGCTCCTCTCGTAATCAAGTAAAACAATCTTATCAGTATCAACGTTAATCTTTTCGGATTCTTTAATAACTGTATTAGGACCTAAAATTGCGTTTTCAACAACAGCACCCTTTTTAACTTTAACTCCTGGCATTAAGACAGAATTTAAAACTTTAGCACCTTTTTCAACAACAACTTCATTTGAAATAACACTATGTGCAATTTCTCCATAAATTCTAGCGCCTTGATTAATTAATGAATCTTCAACCTTTGCATCTTTTGCAATGTATGAAGGCATTGAATTTGTATCTTCACTAAAAATTGTAGGGAATGTATCAAATCTAATTGTTTCATTATTACGTCTTGATGGTAAAAGTTCCATATTTGCTTGATGTAATGAATCAATAGTTCCAACATCTCTCCAATATCCTTTAAAACGGAAAGCAACGAGTTTTTTCTTTTGAGCAAGCATATTTGGAATAATATTCTTACCAAAATCATGTTCACTCTTTGGATCTTTTGCATCTTCAAGTAATGCTTGACGTAAGCTCTTATAAGTAAAGACATAAACACCCATACTTGCAAGATTTGATTTTGGTTCTTTTGGTTTTTCAACGAATTTGGTGATATTATCTTCGCCATCAACTTCTAAGATACCAAATCTACTAGCTTCTTTAATATCAACTTCTAAAACAGAAATTGTACAATCAGCTTTTGAATCAATATGACGTTTTAACATATCATCAAAAGTAGTTTTATAAATATGATCACCACTTAAAATGAGAACATATTTTGGATCTTCATCATCTAAGAAGTCTAAATTTTGGTAAATTGCGTCAGCTGTTCCATCATACCAGTTTGCACCTTCTTCAGTTTGACGTGGAGCAAGTGCGACACAGGTAGATTCAACACCATCAAATCCCCATTTTTCACCATTTCCAATATAGCTATTTAAAGCTATAGATTCATATTGAGTTAAAACACCAACAGAATCAATTGATGAGTTTGCAACGTTTGATAAACAGAAATCGATAATACGATACTTACCACCAAAATAAACTGCAGGTTTTGCAATTTTTTTAGTTAAAGCATGTAAACGAGTTCCTTTACCACCAGCAAGAATCATCGCTACAACATTTCTTCCCATAAAGACCTCCTTATTTATATTTTAATTACTTTATAGAATCTACTTTAGAGAAATTTCTTACACAACTTGAATTGTTATTGTGTAAAACAACAAGAGTCTCATCAACAAGTTCAGTAATATCAGCTACTTTATCAGTAGGACATGAGATAATAACTTGTAAATTAAATTTTCTTAAAAGTCTAACAGCTTCTTTGATTCTTCCTCTATCCATTTTTGAGAATGCTTCATCGAAGATAATGAGTCTTGATGTATTAGCAAGTTCTCCAGAATCATTAACATGATAAAGTTGTGCAAATGAAGCTAAGACTGCGATATAGAATGGAGTTTGAGTTTCACCACCACTCTTTTTCTTAATCATTTTTGATAATCTTTGTTCTTCCTTAGTATCTATATTATACACTATTAAATCAAAATCTAAATAACTTCTGTAGTCAGTATACTTCTCAATGTTGCTTAAAAGCTCATTTGAAGTATCATTTGTGCTGGAAGTATCAACAATTTGTTTGAATAAATCTTCCATAACATCTTGATACTTATCTAAGAAACGTGTGTCACCTTCGCCACATTCTAAAATTAAGTCATCTCTTAACATTTCATAATATCTTTTAAGTTCTGTTTTAGCTTTACATGTAAATCTATATGAATCTTTACCAAATTGAGATTGTTTTAAAGCTTCGTTTAAATTTTCGATTTGTTCTTCAACATCTTCAATTGCACCTCTTAATTTAAAGATAAAGTCATCTTTAAATTGTTGAGTTGCTTTATTATAACTATCATTGATTTTTTCAACATATTGAGGGAGTCTAACGTCTCTAAAATCTACTAATTCATTTTCAAAATCAGTATTATTAACATTATCAAAATCATAACTTAAATGATATTCATGACAATATTCTCTTCTTTCTTTAACAAGTTGATTGAAAATATTGTTGTATAAATATTGAAGTCTTGAAATTTCTTGACTTGCAATACTTCTAATTTCAATATAAGTTTTATTTTCACTTAATAAAGAATTGAATTTTTCTTCACCTTCTTTATCGATATTATTTTCACTATAGTTATTCTTTAAAGATTCTCTCTTTGATTCAATATTTCTTTCTTCATTAATAATTTTTTCGCTTGTAATGTTATCAATTTCTTTATTTAAAGTACCTTTTTCTAAAATTAATGCGTCTTTTGAATCTTGTAATTCTTTAATATCTGAATCAACATCATTAATACGTTTGTCTAATGATTGAATTAAAGCAGTATCATGTTCATTTAATTCATTTTTAACGTAATCAAGTGATTTATAAAGTCCATCTAATTCGTTTGCACTTTCTAAAATACCTGCTAAATATTCGATTTCACCACTAGAAATTAATTCTAAGTTATTAGCGTTATTAATAACATTTTTAAGTTCTTTATAGAAATTTAAATTTTCAATATATCCTTTTAATTGATTACTCTTTTCATTTAAAAGACGGTCATTAACATTTCTTCCAATAAATGATTCACTATAAAGTCTTGGATTAATTTTACTGATAGTAAAATTACGGTATAAATCACAAGCTCTAGTAATACCATTTCCGGATTCTCTAGCTTCTTCTAAAGTTTCTGCTTTTTTAAGTCTTCCAATTAAGAAATTAGTATAACTTCTTGCACCTTCATGACTTGTTTCAATTTCGCTTGCTAAAGAATCGTCTTCATAACGATAATTTCTTTCAATAATTTTCTCTTGATCAATTAAAGCAGTGCCATAGAAATGATATTCTGCTAATAAATCTTTTAAGATATTGTATGCAGCTAAATAATATTTTGGAGCAACAAAAAGATTAAATTTTTGAGAATATAAATAACCTTCAACTGCATTTGACCAACTTAAATCTTTAATATCGATTAAATCACAATAAAGTTCAACATCAATATCTTTACCAAACTCATTTTTAAGTTGTCTTTTTAATTCATTTTTAATATTAATAAGTCTTGAATCAAAAGGTTTATTTCCTTCTTTCATTAAAACTTGTTCTTCTTTAATAGATCCAATCTTTTTATCAATATTTGAAATTGTTCTTGCTAAAGAAATTGCAAGTGTGGAAACATTTTCTTTAAAAATTCCTAAAACTTTTTTGAAATTTAACAAATCTTCTTTAGATACACTTAAAATATCTTTATTGATTTTATTTTCAAGTTCATTACTAAATTTAATAACTTCTTTTGATGCTACTAAAATTTCAACAATTTCTTCATCTTTATCATCTTCTAATAAATCTTTATTAATTTTATTTAAATCAGTTAATAAATGATCTGCTTCATTTTTATATTCACTAATATAATTTAAAATTGCTTTCTTAAAAGAATCTAAATCATTTTTAATTTTAGAAATTGAAGTTTCAATCTTTTTCTTTTGATCATATAAATCACGAGTAATTTGAGCAACATTGTTTTGAGCTTTATCTTGGATTAATCCAATCTTTCTATTTTGAAGAGTAATTAAATCATCATTATAATCTTTTAATTCTTCATCAATTTCTTTTACTCTTTCTTTTGCTTTTTCGACTTCTTCTTTAAAAGCATTTAATTTTTGTTCGCTACTAAAAAGTTCACATTTTTCAATTAAATATTTATTTAATAAGAAATCTTTTTCATGAGTTTTATAAGTTTTAAATAAAGAAGAAATATTTTCTAATTTTTCAATTCTCTTCTTTATATTTTCACTTTCAACTTGTAATTTACGATATTGAACAATGTTTTCTTGTAAGTGTGATAAATCAAGATTTGCTTGAGGATCACAAACATATTCTGTAATAAAAGTTGTAATATCAGTAATTGGAGAAAAAGATGTAGATTTCTTTAAAAGAGAGAAATATTTATCTTTTAATCCACCAAATTTCTTCTTTAAAAACTCTTGATATTGCTTATTTGAATCAAAGAATTTAAAAGTTATGCCTTCATTATTAAAGAAGTTTACTAATTCTTTATAAGAGAAAGGAACTTTATTATTAATAAATTCATTTTCAGGAATTTTTCCATCAATATTAAAGAAATGATGTTCTTCACTTCCATCTTCAAATGAATCAAAAACACATCCCATAACAAAATCTTTATCATTTAAATCATCATGGAATTCTAATGCAATGTAGGAGGTAAATCTTCCATTTCTTAAATATCTAAATCCTCCATCAACTGTGTCTCCAAGTTCACCTCTTAAATATCCTTTTAAAGTACGGGATGATTTTTCTAAAGCAGCTTTATTAAAACTTCTTCCTGTTGTATCTCCAAGTAAAACAACTTCAAAAGCATCGATTAAAGTTGATTTACCACTACCATTTAAACCTGTTAAAAATACAATTGGTTTAACTTCAATTGTTTCATTCCAAAAATAATGCCAATTGATTAATTTAATTTTAGTCAATAACTTCATCTTCTTTAATCTCCTTTAAAGAATCTTCTTCTTTATCATTTTGATTTATATCACTTAATGCATCGCTAATCGCTCTAATTCTATCGTTATCTAAACAATAAACAATTGAAGGAAGAATATAAAAAGATACATTTCCTTCATCAAAATTACCACTAACCTTATTAATAACATTATGGTTTACTAAAAATCTTAATGATTTTGCTAAATTTCTAGCAGTTAATCTCTTATTTGGTAAAACAATTCCATGTTCTAACATATATCTAACAAGTAATGGAGTTGTAACATATATTGCTTCACTAGTAGATGCACTTTGATCTTTTTCTTTTTCGTAAATTAATCTTAATGCAAAAATAGTTAAAGATGTTTCTCTATCAAGTTTAATTCTGTTATCGCCACTTAAATTAATTAATGAAATAACACCTAAAATAACATCTTTTTCAATATGCCATCCTGAAAAAGATAAATATTCATCAACTAATTCATAATATTTATCAATAAAACGATATTCTTTAGAAGTACGCATTGATTTTTCACGAATATCAAAATAATCTCTTACAATAAAACCTTTTAAAAGTAATGTATTACAAGAATTTTGAAATTCATTTTTTTCACTATAATTTAATTTATTAAATTCTTCAGTAAAATTCATTATTCTTCTCCTTTAATTTCTTTTTTAGTATATGTAAAAAGTGGTATTAAATAGTTATTATTAATAACTTTTTCAGTAGACGAATCATCTACAACATAAAATGAATTTTCATCATTTTTAACTGTTGCAAGGATTAAACAGATAAGAGAATCAATATTATTTAATCTAATATCTTTTGAAGTAATTTCGTTTTTATCTCCAAAACATTCCTTCATGAATCCATATACTTTTTCATCAGTATAGATGTTTTTAGTTTCTTCTAAGAAATTATCCATAATAAAATCATTAGCATCATCAAAAGAAACAATTTCTAATGGTTGATTATCATTTTTAAATTTCTTAAGCATTGGAAGAGTAATTGAATAAGAATCAATGTATCCTAAATCATAGAATGAAATTGAATCATCAATCATATCTAATACTTTCTTTCTAATACTAGTATCTTTGTAGTTACTTGCGTAACATTTCATGATATTTTCTAAATGACCTTTAATAGTTTTATCATTATTATTAAGATATAAAATCTTATTAGTACTAGCTTTAGTATAATTACTATTTTCTTTATCAATTGTTGAAATTAAAGAATTTAGAGCTTCATAAGTATCAGTAATATAATTAATTTTTTGAATTACTTCACTTTCAATATCTTCTCTTTTATTGTTTTTAGCACCTAAACTTGCTTGTAAAATCAATTTTTCTCTAATTTCTTTATTTTGTAACCAATTATCTAAAATTTTAATAATTGGTCTTCTAAATTTAGCAACACTATCAAATGTTTTTAAAGGATGATAATAACGATCACTAATTCTATTTTTATAAATATCAAAATAAGTATGTAAAACTTCATTAGTATCAAAAAGTGCACTCAATCTATTTTCAAAAATTCTAATAGAATGCATTAAAGTAACAAGTTCTACTTTTAACTTTTTGGTATTTTCATAGCATCTTAAAAGAGTAGCATATAGTAAATCATCCATTTCCTCTTCTTCTAACTTAAGTTCACTATAAGTTGAATGTACTAAAGAATTATAAGGAGATTCTTCATCACTCATAATTTCACTAAAACATTTAATTAAAGAAATTGTGTATGCTGGAAGAACAATAATTTCTTCATTATTGTCTAAATCCATCATTGAATCAATCCATCCAGTTTCTTCTAATTTTCTTACAATATAATTTGCTTTACTAGGAATAGTAGTTAAATTGATTTCTTCACCTTCATTTTTAATTTCTTCATAAACATCAAAAGCATTTAATTCAATTTCTTTTGCTTTTAAGGCACTTAAAAAGTCACTTTTTTTAATGACTGCTTCTTCATTTTGTAATAATGAATATAAAATTTCTAAACTCTCAATATATATTTCACGATTTTTACCTTGAAATATTGAGAAATAATTACTTGGGACTATATTAAATAAATTCATAATTTTTCTTAAAATATACTCTTAAATTTTACCATTTTTTATAACTTATAAAAAGTAAATATAAAGTATTTTATAAAATATTTGAAAGTTATTTAAAATTATATTAATTACACTCGTAAATAAGAAATAAATAAATTATTAAAAAGTATTTTACTTTTATTTTTTTCTTTGATATAATCTTTAAGCAT
>CAVKAB010000023.1:0-12184 GCA_963653985.1 Bacteroidaceae bacterium | reverse complement strand
ATAAAATAATAATAATTAAAAGGAGAAATATTATGTCTGATGAAGAAATTTTAGTAGAATATTTTGGTGGTAAACCTGATTGGAACGGAAACAAACTTAGAAAAATTGGCGATTTAAGAGTCGAATATTCAGGAACTAAACTTTATAAAGTAGGCGGAGCAAGAATTGAATATTCAGGCAATAAACTTTATAAGATTAATGGTGAAAGAGTTGAATGGTCTGGTAATAAAGTTTATAAAATTGGGGGAAAAAGATTTTAAAAATAATTAAGAAACTATAGGAATAGAAAACCTATAGTTTTTTATTAAGTAATAAAGTTAAACTGTTTTGTTAAGGAATGAAAATTCTATTGATGATATAATAGATTACGAGGCTTAATTATGGAAAATGAAACAAAAAATTGCTTAGAAAGAGAAGTTAAAACAAGTGAGTTAGTTAGTGTTAAGGAAATCTTAAGTGAAAAAAATGCTTTTAGAATCCCTGATTATCAACGTGGTTATGCATGGATTGCTAATGAACAATTTAAAGATTTGATAGATGATATTTATAGAATATATATTAATAATTTAGATAAAAAGCATTATACCGGTATGTTAGCGTTGGAAGAGATTAAAGATGATGATGACAAGAAAGCTCAAGGTCTTTTAGGATGTAATGCATTTTATGTTGTCGACGGCCAGCAAAGATTAACATCACTTGTTATTATTATTCAATCACTCATTAATTATATTGAAATTGAAGATAAAGAATATGCGTCAAAATTAAAAGACTTGCTAAGTTTTAATAACGACACGTTTCGTTTTGATTATGCAATTAATATTAGTGATAAAATTGAAGCAAGAGATTTTTTTCACAAATATATTTACGATAACGTTAAACAAAATAATTTTTCTAATTTTTATTTACGAAATATTAAAGAAGCTAATGATTATATAGATGATTTTGTACTAAAGTTTACGGACGAAGAAGCAAAGAAATTTTTAGATATTATTTTAAATCAACTGGTTTTTAATATATATTTCATTGATAAAACTAAAGGATTTGATGTTAGAGTTACTTTTGAAACAATGAATAATAGAGGAAAAAAACTTTCTAATTTAGAATTATTAAAAAATAGATTATTGTATTTAAGCACATTTTTTGAAACAGGCTCAAATTTTGAATCAAAATTAAAAGACAAAATCAACAATGCATGGAAAAATATTTACGAAAATTTATGTTTCAAAAATTGGCAATTAAGTGATGATGAATACTTGCAAGCTCATTGGATTGTATATGGTGCCCTTGATAAAAATAAGGGAGATTCTTATATTAATGATTTATTAAATAAAGAATTTTCTATTAATTCAGGAAAATTTTTGAGTTTTATAAAAGAAAAGAAATTTGATGAAGCTTATGATCATATTAAAAAATATGTTGATAGTTTAGAAAAATATAGTAAATATTGGGGAATTGTTAATTATCCAACTAGTGAAAAAAGTTCTTCATTACATCTTGATCCTAAAGAAATAAAATATCTTGATCGATTAAATCGAATTTGTTCGATGAAATATGTGAAAGCTACTTTAATGACTGTATCATGTGAACAAAAATTATCATTAGATAAAAGAATTGAATTTTATGATATATTAGAATCATCTATTTTTATTAATAAATTAATTAAACATAGCCGAAATGATTACAGTTCCTTAATTACATGTGCACGATCTATTTTAAATTCTGATGATAAAGATAAAAATGATCGTTTTGATTCTTTGATGAACATTATAAAAAACGAGGAAACTGAAATTGGATTTAAAAAGGATTTAAATCAATATTTCTTAGACTATTCAAATTATTTGAAAAATAAAATCGATAAAAACTATATGTATTCATGGGATGGCTTAAGATATTTTTTATACGAATACAATGAAAGTTTGGCGTTAAAAACTGATAAAGGATATAAAAAAATAGAATGGGATGCAATAAATGAAAACTCAATAGAGCATATTTTACCTCAGACTATAGATGGTGAAAAATATTGGGAAATTGTACTTTCTCCAATAAAAAATGATTCTCAGAAGATAAAAAGATTTGTTAATTCGTTAGGAAATCTTTTATTGCTTTCAAAAGAAGAAAATAGTACGTTACAAAATTATAGTTTTCCAGTTAAAAAAGAACAAAAGATTAGTTCAAAAACTTTTGCATATAAATCAGGAACAAGAGCTGCACAAAAAGTTGCAGAAGAGCAAAATTGGACTCTTGATATTATTAAAAAAAGAGAATTAGAACTATACAAATTTATGTTTAATAGATGGATTAAAAAATATTTTAATATTAGCGAAGAAGATTTTTTAAAGATTCTATATAGTGATGATAATATTTTAATTTCTTACGATGATTGTTCTATTTGCTTAAGTGAAGATGATTTAAATGAACTTAATTCACTTGTATTTGAAACGAAAGAAGAAATGGAAAATGTTATTGATGAAGAAAAGCAAAAAAATAATAATATTTTTAATAATATACGTAAATATTTTAAGGAAGGCTATAATTTAAAGTTGAATGCCAGACAAACAACCTTTGATAACAAAAGATATCTGTTTAAAATTAAAAATGATATTATTTCTTGTAAAAAGAAAGAAGAAGGTATAGATTGGGAATTTAGATATTATATAAAATCAAATGATTTTTCGATTTATAAAGATAGAACACCGATAAATTCAAAAAATGAAATTGAGAACTATAAAAATGTATTATATTTTATTGAAACATTTAAAAGATTTGTTCGAATGTATTATAAAAAGAATTTAGAAGTTAAATATTTCGAAGAAATTGAAGAAATTAAAAATTTAGCAAATGCGAATTCTGATTTAATTGATATTTATAATAAAATTAAAAAAGAAGCGTTAGAAAAATTTAATTTAAAAATGGAACCAAAGCAAACTTATATAGCTTTCAAAAATGACACTACAAATATTTTTGATATTAAAAATTCAACTGAAAATCGATTAGATATTTATATTAACATGCCTAAAGGTACTCTTAACGATTCAAAAAATTATACACATGATGTATCTGAAATAGGACACAATGGAAATGGAAATTATCGAATTTTTATTAACAACACTGATAATTTAGATTATGACTATTTGTTCAATATTATCAAACAATCAGTCGAATATAATAAAAAATAGTTTTTAGGTTTATAATAACTAAATTTATATAGAATTTTAAAAAATATTTTCATATAATGTTTTTAAGGAAGATCTTAAAAAAGTCAGGTTATTTTGCTAAATAATCTGATTTTTTATTAATTTAAACATATTCATTTTCCATATCTTGAAATTAATGATAAAAATATTTTTATATATTTTATAAAAATATATACACATTATTAAAAATAAGTATATAATCATTTCATTGTTTAAAAACAATAAGGGAGAAAGGGTGAAATGGTTTCTAAAATTCTTGAATTAAAAAACATTAGTAAATCATATGGAGATAACGTTATTTTAGATAATTTTAATTTATCTATTTATGAGAATGAATTTGTTACATTTTTAGGTCCATCTGGATGTGGTAAAACTACTACATTAAGGATTATTGGTGGATTTGAAAACATGCAACAAGGAGAGTTGCTCCTTGATGGAGTAGATATTGCATCTTTACCATCTCATAAAAGACCAATTAACACTGTTTTCCAAAAATACGCTTTATTCCCTCATTTAAATGTATTTGATAATATTGCTTTTGGATTACGTAATAACATTTATTCTAATGTCTATGATATTGGTGTAATGAATTTAATGGAAAATAATGGCTTTGATGAAGAAGAAATCAATGAATTAATGCATAAATTAAAGTTTATTGAAAAGCCAAAAGATGTTAAAAAATATGTTATTGATTTATTTACATCTAAATCTTCAACACATCAAATGTTAGATGCATTAAAAGTTTTAGAAAAAGAGCATCATTATAAAAAATCAATTGATTCCAAAGAAGATATTAAAGAATTACTTAATAAATTAAATATTAATATTGATTTAGACTCATTAGATGATAATAAAAAATACAAAGAATTTAAAAAAGAATTAATGGAATTAATTTCTAAAGATGATTGCTACTTTCAAATGATTAATGAAATTAAGAATAAAAACTTTAAAGAAAAAGTCATTAAAGAAGAAGTTTTAAAATCATTAAAGTTAGTTAATCTTGAAGGATATGAAGATAGATTCATTACTTCTTTAAGTGGTGGTCAAATGCAAAGAATTGCAATTGCAAGAGCAATTGTTAATAAACCTCGTATCTTATTACTTGATGAACCATTAAGTGCTTTAGATTTAAAATTAAGAAAAAGCATGAGACTTGAACTTCGTGAACTTCAAAGAAAATTAGGTATTACTTTTATCTTTGTTACTCATGATCAAGAAGAAGCAATGGTAATGAGTGATACAATTGTCGTTATGAATAAAGGTAAAATTGAACAACTTGGAAGACCAGAAGATATCTATAATGCTCCTATTAATAAATTTGTTGCAACATTCATCGGAGAAGTTAACATTTTTAGAGGAGTTTATAGTGAAGTTAAGCGTCTTCAATTATTTGATAAAACTTTTAAAGTCCCTGCTTTAAGTTTCCATAGAGGCGATCCAATTTATGTTATCGCTGAAAAAGAAGATATTGATATTTGTCCATTAAGTGATTCTAAAGTAAAAGGAAAAGTTTTAAGTGTTAAATACGAAAATACTAAATATTTAATTAATTTAGAGGTCGATAATAAAGTTATTGAAATTGAATCTGAAGAAAAAGCAAATGTAAATGAAGAAGTAGGTATTTCTATTAAACCAGAAAATATCTATGTTGAATCTGCTAATGAAAATAAAGCTAAAATCTTAGCAAACTATGAAAACCCAATTATTTTTGAAGGAGAATATTTAGGTAATAGAAAAGTTAAGTTCTTAAATGAAGAATTTAAAACTTATGTTACAACCTTTATTCCAGGAGAAGTAGTTGACGCAGTTATCCGACCTGAAGATTTTGATATTGTACTTGATGATGTTGATAACGCTATTTTAAAAGGTACTGTTATTAAAAGTGCATTCACTGGTGTTACATTTAATCTTTGGATTAATGTAAATGGGCAAACTGTTATGGTTCAAGATTATCAAAACGTTAAAGTTGGAGATACAATTGGATTAAAAGTTGACTGGTATGAAATTCATTTAATGAAAGTTGAAGACACAGAACAACCTCAATTTATTCAAGAGTTAAGAATGAAAGCAAGGGTAGAAGATGAGGAAAATGCATAATGAAAAGATTTAAGTATTTAGCAATTCCATATTTTATATGGCTTGTTTGCCTTGTAGTATTTCCTTTAATTGTAATGTTAATTTTAACTTTCCTTTCAAGTAATGGAATTGATTTTAAAAATTCAATTTTATCTTTAGAAAGTTATTATAGATTAAATGACGTTTCTATTTTAAAAGCTATATGGAATTCAATCCTTGTTGCAGGATTAACAGTTATTATTTGTATCCTTTTAGGGTATCCAGTAGCATATTTTATTTCGTTTTCTAAAATTAAAAATAAAATGTTTTTACTTTTACTTTTAATTTTACCAATGTGGAGCAATTCAATGCTTAGAATTGTTTCATGGTTAAGACTTTTTTCTACTGATTTTTTAAGTGCCTTAAATTTAGTAGGAAGTTATGAAGCAGTAATTTTAGTAAATGTTACAACTTATTTACCATTTATGATTTTTCCAATCTATACGGTTTTAGAGAAATTAGATAGATCATATATAGAAGCAAGTAGAGATTTAGGATTAAATCCTGTTAAAACTTTCTTTAAAGTAACTTTACCTTTATCTTTAAATGGAGTTTTTAGTGGAGTTTTAATGGTATTTTTACCTGCCGCTACAGGATTTGCGATTTCTCAAACAATTGGACAAGGTAAGATTAGATTAATTGGTAATTTAATTCAATCTGTCTTTGAAAAGAACAATTATAACTTTGGTTCTTTATTAAGTATTATTTTAAGTATTGTTATTATTGCAGTTATCGTTTTATTTAGAATGGTTAATCGTAATAAGAAAAAGGAGGAGAAAGCATGCTAGAAAAAAATCCTTGGAAAAGTATCCTTTTTAATATTTTTAAAGTAATTGTAGTATTATTTGTATTTTCAATACTTTATATTCCTATCTTTATTATTATTTATCAATCTTTTAATAAAGGTGCAAATTCAATTACACCACTTGCATGGGGTGGATTCACTTTTGATAATTTTAAAGAAATATTTACTAATAAACAACTTACTGTTTCAATTGTAGATTCTTTACTTGTTAGTTTATGGGCTACATTAATTTCTACAGTTTTTGGTTTATTTGCATCAATTGGTATCAACGCACTTGATAAAAAAGCAAGAAAAGCAATGGATTTTTTAAATGAAATTCCAATGCTTAATTCTGAAATTGTTATTGGTATTTCAATTATGATTATCTTTTCATTATTAAAACCATTATTCCCTAATATCTTTGGATTCTTTACAATGCTTGTAGCACATGTATTCTTTACGACTCCATATGTTATTATGATGATTCTTCCAAAATTAGAACAAACTGATGAAAGTTTATATGAAGCTAGCCGTGATCTTGGATGTCCTCCATTAAAAGCATTATTTAAAGTAGTAATTCCTTCTTTATCTACTGCAATTTTAACTGGAGCATTAATTGCATTTACTTTATCAATTGATGATTTCGTTATTTCATTTTATACTCAAGGTAATGGATTCTCTAATTTCTCAAACTATGTTTATAGTGCATACACTAAAAGAAACTTCAGTGCAGGAAGCTATGCATTTAATGCCTTACTCACTTTTGTTACTTTATTAATTGTATTTATTTATTCTTCTCATACTTCAAAGAAGAAAAAAGGAGCTAAGAAATAATGAAAAAATTGTGTATTGGATTTTTAGTATTTTTATTAGCATTTACTACCTTTGCAGGAATTTATCTTTCAACTCCATCAACTATTCTTTATTTATTAAACTGGGGAGAATATATTGATTCTACTTTAGTTACAAAATTTGAAGAAGAATATCATTGCCAAGTTATTGAAGAAAATGTCACAAGTAGTGAAGCAATGTATCAAAAAATTACTTCAAAAACTACTTCCTATGATGTTGCAATTCCTGGAGATTATACTGTTTCCCAATTATATGAAGAAGGTTATTTATTAGAACTTGACACTAATAATACAGAACTTGAAAGATTATATGATTATAAAAATATCTTTGTAGATAAACTTGAAAACTTAATGGATAAATACATGGTAGATGAAAGTAATAATTCATTTTCTAATTACTATATGCCTTATTTTTATGGAAGTTATTCATTAATTTATAGTAATAAAAATACTGAAGTTGAAGAAGTTTTAAAATCTAAAGGATTTGAAGCTTTATGGAATAGAGATTTATTTTCAAGTGATGTTAAAATTGGAATGTATGATACTGCAAGATGGATTGTTGCAAGTTACCTTCTTTCTAAAGGATTAGATCCAAATATTACAGATTATGAAGGAAATAAAGAAAACGATTTAAGTGATGAAATCAAAAAAGATTGTATTGAAGCGTTAAAGAGAAATAAATTTAATGAATTTGGAAATGATTCATTAAAAAGAAATGTTTCAAATGGATCACTTGATTTTTGTTACACTCAATCAGGAGATTTCTTTGATACTTTATATCTTTCTTATAGTGAAAATAAAGATATTACATTTAATATGTATATTCCTGAAACTACTGCAGCTTTCTTTGATAGTATGGTAATTCCTACTACCAGTCAAAATTATGACCTTGCTAATAAATTCATTAATTTTATGTTACGTAATGAAAATGCATATCAAAATGCATTAACTATTGGATATTCTCCTACTTTAAAAAGTGTAGTAGATACATTTAATGTTAATTCTTCTAAAAATGATGAATATTATTATGAAGATGAAAATAATAAAGTATTATTAAGTGAATTTTTAAATAAATATCCATATTATTTAGATCCATTATATGGCACTAAAAATGTCTATGTTTTAGAAGCTAAATCAAAGGAATATTTAACAACTTGTGAATCAATATTTAATTCTTTAGCATAAAAATCAAGCTACCTCAATCGAGGTAGCTTTTACTTTATATTCTTATTTTGATAAAGAAAAATAATATTCTACTATTTTTTCAGGACTAGATTTCATATTTTCATTTACCCACCATTTTATAGCTTCTCCAAAACTACTAACATAATAATTAATTACAAAATCTGATGGAATATCATTATCTTGATGGATCTCATATTTAGAAAATAATCTAGATAAATATAACTTAAAATAATGCATAAATATGTCACTACTTTCTCCAGTTAATAAATTAACAATATTTGATTGATTTTCTTTTAAATGATAAAGAAGGTGAGTTAATTTAGATGCTAATGTATTTTTATTAGAAAAATCATGATCTTTTTCTGCACTTAAAAAAGAAGAAAAGATATGTTCAAAAATTTCATTACACATTGAATTTAATAATTCATCTTTTGTTTCAAAATGTGCATAAAAAGTGCTTCTTCCAATATTTGCTTCTTCAATAATATCTTGAACAGTGATTTGATTGTAACTTTTCTTTGTAAGTAACTTACTAAAAGAATCAATAATAAGTTTTCTAGATTTTTGTTGTCTTTTATCCATAATTTCTCCACACATTTTTTAATTTTTGTTTCATATCGTACATTTAATTAAATTTGATTATTTTTAAAGTATTAATTTTTAAATATAATCAAACATAATGTTTGATAACATATATATTGTGTGTTTTCTTACTAGTTTAGTCAAGGAGTAATAAAGTGAAAGAAGGTGTTAAAAAAGGGATATTATTTGCAATACTTGCTGCAATTTTATATGCATTAAATGCACCTTTTTCAAAAATATTACTAAGTTATATGTCTCCAATTTTAATGGCAGGCTTTCTTTATATAGGTGCAGGATTAGGAATGTTAATTATTGGATTTATAAGAAAAATAAATCATAAAGATAAAAAGGAAGAAAAATTAACTAAACAAGAATTACCTTTTACTATTTTAATGATTTTACTTGATATTATTGCTCCTATATTTTTAATGATTGGATTAAATTATACAACTGCTTCAAATGCATCATTACTTAATAATTTTGAAATAGTTGCAACATCTATTATTGCACTTGCTATATTTAAAGAAAAAATTGGTTTTAAATTGTGGCTTGGAATATTCTTTGTAACAATTTCATGTATGATTCTTTCAATTGAAGATATTTCAAGTTTTAGTTTTTCTTATGGATCTTTATTTGTTTTACTTGCTGCTATATGCTGGGGATTTGAAAATAATTGTACTAGAAAAATATCATCTAAAGATCCTTTAGAAATCGTATTACTTAAAGGGATATTTTCAGGAATAGGATCTTTAATTATTGGATTTTGTATAGGTGAAAGAATTACTTATGTTTGGAGTATATTTGCAGTTCTTGGAGTTGGTTTTGTTGCATATGGATTAAGTATTTATTTTTATGTATACGCTCAAAGATTAATTGGTGCTACAAGAACAAGTGCTTATTATGCTTTAGCTCCTTTTATTTCAGCAATATTTTCATTAATTATATTTAAAGAAATACCTACAATTTCTTATTATATTGCAATTATATTTATGGGAATTGGAGCGTGGTTATCATCAAAAGAATGATATACATTTATGTTTAAAACATTTTAAAATATATGTGGAGATTAATATGTTAGATTTAGTAGCAAGTAAATTATGTGATATTCAAGGAAGATTATTTAAATTATCGATTGATGCAGGTTATGATTCAGAAAGCTTTATTAAATGTTTTATGAAATCTAAAATTGCTAGATATTTAGATTCTTCTTATAACCGCTACCAATGGGCAGGAGAAGAATATCTATTAGAAGAAATTATTGATGAATGTAAAGATAGTCTTACTAAAACTGGTAAGTTAATTACCAAAGAAGAAATATATTGGATTGGATATATTTATAGATATTGGCATTATTATAAAAATGAATATAGTAAAGATATCTATAAGATAGCACCTTTTAAAACAATGAAGATTAATTATTTAATGTTTCATACTATGGCACCTGAAGTTGCAATTGATGATTTAATAGAAATTTATAATCAAAAAAATAAGAAAAAGTAGTTTGATAAGTATTTATAATTCGCTTAATCTATTAAATTTTATGAGATTAAGTAAATTATAATTATAAAATGCGAAATATTTTAATAAAAATTCATCCATAGTTCATAATGAAATGGTGGGTAATAGAATAAGAGCGTTATATAGACATTCTTTAAAAAAATGGAAAAAGAAGAAATTGTCCCTACCAATCGTTTGTATATTGGTAAAGATTTAGCAAATGGAGTTGGAGAAAGAAGAGATGATAAACCTATTATTTTAGAAATTGATAGTAAGAAAGCTTATCAAGATGGCGTTAAATTTTATATTAAGGATAATAAAATTTATTTAGCCGATTATATTGAACCCATTTATATTAAAGTTATTGAAAAATAAATGAAAAAGCACCAATTTAATTAGTTGGTGCTTTGTTTTAAATTATTTTGTTATATTTAAGAAAAATTTGATATGCTTTTTCGATTCTTAATAAATCGTCATTATGCAAATTACCTATTTTAAAAAGGAAATTATCTTTATTTAAGAGCATAATTTTAGATACCCTAGCAGTAGATGCTAATTTTAAATTTGCATCTTCCCAGTATACAATTGGAACATCATATAGATCTTCTTCTCTAATTTTATGTTTTGTAATTTTTATTGATAATACGCCTAAAATGTTTTCGTCTAAAACAATAACAGGTCTATTTATTATTGCATTTGAATTTTCTTCTAAAGGAAATTCAACAAACCAAATTTCACCTTTCTCCATTATTTAATGTGTTCTCTCTCCTTTTTCATTTGCTCATATAAATCATCCCAATTTGTTTCATCTAACCATTCGTCATTATTAGAAATAACTGCTCTTCCCTCATCATTATATTTAGTGTTATTTTTTGCAAATTCATAAACTTTTTCATTATAGATTCCAGTATTTAAACTTGGATGGAATGGAAGTGCTTGTTCTCTTACTGCTTGTTTTGCAGTCATAACAAAAAATGTAGTCATATCTAAACCTAATTTTGTAACTAAATCTTGTAAATCGGCTTTTAAATTTTCATCTATTCTTATTGTGATATTAGTGTTTGCCATCTTTTATTTCCTCCTGTAAATATTTTATAATATTGTTAATACAAATGCAATACATTGTTATAACACATCAAATTAAAATATGATAAATTAAAAATTGTTCAAATTTATAGTTGGAAAAATTCCATAAAAAAGTTGGAAAAAATCTAAAAATGAGGCTTTTTACGGTTGGAAAATTTCCAAAAAGAAATTATAAAAAAGTTAGAAAATGAAAGAGGTGACTTATAATGTTAAAAAGAAAGATTGAAAGTAAATTAATTGATTGGCTAAATAGCAAAGATGCATTACTTGTTACTGGACCAAGACAAGTCGGCAAAACTTATTTAATTAGAGAATTTGGCAAAGAACATTTTGAAAGTTTTATTGAAATTAATCTTTTTGAACATAAAGAATGGATAGAAATTTTAGAAAATATTAATGATGTTAATGATTTTTATTTTAAATTGAGTTCATTACCAAATACAAATTTAATAGAAGGTAAAACTTTAATCTTTTTTGATGAAATACAACATGCTAAAAAATGTGATCTTATCACTCTTTCTAAATATTTAATCCACTTTTTTAAAAAATTTAACTATTTCATTAATGTATGTACATTAATTGTATGTTAGAATAATTAATAAATTTGGAGTATTTATGTTTGAAAGTGATCTTAGAAATGAAAAAACAATGTTAAATTCATTAAAAAGTACATTAAATTATACTTATATTTCATATAGACATTATTTAGAAGATTTTAATACTGCTTTTAATAAAGCAGGATATGCTGAAAATTTTATTGAAATGAATCTTAAAAATTTTGAAAATATTTTTGAAACTTCCTTAAAAGATTTTAGAAATAATATCCAAGAAATAATTGAGCCATATTTAGAAGAAATTAAGAAAAAAGAAAGTTCTTCATTATCCTATAT
>CAVKAB010000022.1:2104-12253 GCA_963653985.1 Bacteroidaceae bacterium | reverse complement strand
TCATTCATCAACATCTATTGGAACTGCTTTAGGATATGCTTATGCTAGAGATTTCACGAATGAAAAATATAAGATTATATCGGTAATTGGCGATGCTTCTTTTTCAAATGGTGTAGTTTTTGAGGCAATTAATAATTTATATAACTACAAAAAACAATTTTTAATTATTGTTAATGATAACGAGATGGCAATTGCTAAAACTGTTGGTGGTTTTTCAAAATTTCTAAAAGATGCTAGTTGCGATGCTCTAAATGATTTTAATTTAAAATATGTTGGTCCAATTGATGGGAATAATATTGATCAATTATTAAAAACTTTTGATTCAATTAAAGATTTGAATGAACCAGTTTTACTTCACATTAAAACAAAAAAAGGAAAAGGGTATTCTTTTAGTGAAGAAGATAATGCGGGAAAATTCCATTATATAAAACCATTTGATATTCATAATGGCATAGTTAAAGAAAAAAATGATAATAATAAAATTTCATTTTCAAATTTGTATAGTGATTTATTAGATCAAGAAATGTATAAAAACGATAAATTAGTTGCAATTACTCCAGCAACAAGTTTAGGAAGCAACATTACAAAATTATTTTTTAATCACAAAGAAAGATGTTTTGATGTTGGAATTAATGAAGAACACGCCTTACTTTTTGCTAATGGTTTAGCTTTATCTAAAGAAATCCATCCATATATTTTCATTTACTCAACTTTTTTGCAAAGAGCCTATGATGAATTAATTCATGATATAGGAAGAATGGATACTAATGTTACTGTTTTAGTTGATAGGATTGGGATGATTGGAGAAGATGGAGCATCTCATCAAGGCATATATGATTTAAGTTTCTTAATGAATATTCCAAATTTAACAATATGTTCTGCTTCAAATTATGAAGAAACTGTCGAACTATTTAAATTTAGTTTAAGTTTTAATAAACCATTAATTATTCGATATCCAAATACATTATGTGAAAATCTTAATGATTTGAATCTAAAAAATGCAAAAACAATAACTCCATTTGAATGGAAAAAGATCAGAGGTTCGGCTTCTAAAAAAGTATGTTTAATTAGTTATGGACCACATTTAAATGAACTTAAAGCGTTAGTAGAAAAAGAAAATATTGATCTAGAACTTATTAATGCAACATTTTTAAAACCAATTAATAACGAATATTTAAAAGAACTTTTGAATTACAAAGAGATTATTATTTATGATCCTTATTCAGTTAAGAGTGGATTTGCAATGCATATTGAAAGTGCTCTTATAGATTTAGGATTTAAAAATGACATTAAGGTTATATCTATTGATGATAAATATGTTGAAAAAGATTCGATATTAGGCCAAGAAATCGATAATAATGTTGATATAAATTATGTTTTAAATTACTTAAAGGGAAATTATGAAAATTAATGTTTTTGAACCAATAGGAATTTGTGATGGTGTAAATCGTGCACTTTCTAAAGTAATGGAAATAAAAATAACTAATGCTAATAAAAATATATATCTTTTTGGTCCAATCATCCATAACGAAAAAATCGATGGTCTTTTCAAATCTTTCAATATTAATGTTGTTGAATTAAAAGGATTAAATGAAGAAACAAAAAAGATGATTATTTCATCATATTCAAATAAGGATGTTATTATTTTTCAAGCACATGGAACTATTGAACTTTATAAGGAAATTTTAAAGAAAAATGGCGTTAAATATTATGATTTAATTTGTCCAGTAATTGAAGCAAATAAAAAACTAATTTGTAATTCTATTGAAAAAGAAAATAGAGAAGTAGTTTTTGTTGGAAAAAAGAACCACGAAGAAACTATTAGTGTTATGGATTCATCTAGTAAAAAATTGTATTTTTACGGTGTAAAAGATGGATTTATTAATGATTACAAACCAAAAAGCGACGATGTGGACGTATATTTTCAAACTTCATTATCCGTTAAGGATTATGATTATTTTTCAAAACTTTTTAAAGAAAAATATAAAAATGTTTTGATTAAAGGCAATATTTGTAAAAAGATTCGAGAGCGTCAGGAAAAAATCATGAATGACAATGTTACAAATCCAGATTTGGTTTTTGTAGTCGGAAGTGAAACTAGCAGTAACACGAATGAACTTTTTAAGATTGCATCAAATAAATATAAAACGGCTATTGTTAAGATCATAAATAATGTAGGTGACATTGAAAATTATGATTTTAATAATATTAAAGAAATTAATGTTTTAAGCGGAACAAGCGCCCTTAATGAAACTGTAGATGAGATTATAAATTTCTTGAAAATTAAATAGTATTTTTAAGTTAAAATCGACTAAAAAATGGAAGCGCTTTTCTAATTGAAAAGAAAAGCTAATAAAAAATATAATTTTTTATATTTATTTGCTTCATATGACTTTATTTTAAGCCAAAAAATGCATATAATAATCACGATAGATTTTTAAATCTAGATGGAGGAAATATAAAAATGGCTATTAAAGTAGCAATTAATGGATTCGGAAGAATCGGACGTCTTGCATTCAGACAAATGTTCAATGCAGAAGGTTATGAAGTCGTTGCAATCAATGATTTAACAGACCCAAAAATGTTAGCACACTTATTAAAATATGATTCAGCACAAGGCAGATATGCTTTAGCTGATAAAGTTGTTGCTAAAGAAAGCTCAATCGTTGTCGATGGCAAAGAAATTAAAATTTATAGTGAAAAAGATGCAGCTAATCTCCCTTGGGGTGAACTTGGCGTTGATGTCGTCTTAGAATGTACAGGTTTCTATACATCAAAAGAAAAAGCTTCTGCTCATATTAAAGCAGGTGCTAAAAAAGTCGTTATCAGTGCTCCAGCTGGAAAAGATTTACCAACAATCGTCTTCGGTGTTAATGAACACACTTTAACTTCAGAAGATACAATCATTTCAGCAGCTAGCTGTACAACAAACTGTTTAGCTCCAATGGCAAATTGCTTAAATAATTTAGCTCCAATTCAAAGTGGTATTATGACAACTGTTCACGCTTATACAGGTGATCAAATGATTCTTGATGGACCACATAGAAAAGGTGATTTAAGAAGAGCAAGAGCAGGTGCTGAAAACATTGTTCCAAATAGCACTGGTGCTGCTAAAGCAATCGGACTTGTTATTCCAGAATTAAATGGTAAATTAATTGGTTCTGCACAAAGAGTTCCTGTTAAAACAGGTTCAACAACTATCTTAGTTGCAGTCTGTAAAGCAAAAGATTTAACTCCAGAAGTTATCAATGATTACATGAAAGCTCATACATCCGCATCATTTGGATGGACAGATGAACCATTAGTTTCTAGTGATATTATTGGTATGAGATTTGGTTCATTATTTGATTCAACTCAAACAATGGTTCACAAACTCGATGATGATACATATCATGTTCAAGTCGTTGCTTGGTATGACAATGAAAATTCATATACCAGCCAAATGGTTAGAACAATTAAATATTTCGCAGAATTAAAATAATTTAAATTGTTAAACAAAAAGGCTTAGAGTATATTTTCTAAGCCTTTTATTTATAAAAGGAGTGTTTATGCATACAATCGATGAATTAAAAGACTTAAAAGGTAAAAAAGTTCTCGTTAGAGTCGATTTCAACGTCCCATTAAAGGGTAGTGAAATTAGAGATGACAACCGTGTTGTTCAAGCTTTACCTACAATCAAAAAACTCTTAAGTGAAGGAGCAAGCTTAGTCTTAATGTCACATTTAGGAAAAATTAAATGGGGCAAGGTTGATGATGAAGAAATTGCAAAGGAAAAAGAAAAAAATAATATGAAATTTGTTCTTCCTTGCTTACAAGGTCATCTTCCAGGAGTTAATGTTTACTTCTCAGAAGCTACAAGTGGCGAAGGTTTAAAAGAAGCAGTTGCTAAATTACAACCAGGAGAAGTTTTACTTGTTCAAAATACAAGATACGAAAAAGGTGAAAGTAAAAATGATGCTGCTTTAGCTGCTGATTGGGCAAGCAATGTTGATGCATTTGTTATGGATGCTTTTGGTAGTGCTCATAGAGCTCACGCTTCAACATATGGTGTTCCTGAAATCTTAAAAGCAGAAGGTAAACCAGTTGCTTTAGGTTACTTAATGGAAAAAGAAGTTAAGAACTTAGGTGCATGTGTTAGAGGTGAAGAACACCCATACATTGCTATTTTAGCTGGTTTCAAAGTTTCTGATAAAATTAAAGTTATCGATTCATTACTTAAAAAATGTGATAAAGTTTTAATTGGTGGTGCAATGTGTTTTACTTTCTATAAAGCACTTGGCATGCAAACTGGTGATTCTCCAGTTGAAGATGATCAATTAGACTATGCAAGAAAATGTTTTGCAAGTGGTAAGATTGTTTTACCAATTGATACAAAAGTTGCAGACAATTTCGATCATCCAACTGTTATTAAATGTGTTGATACAGATGTTGGTATTGCTAATGAATGTATCCCAGAAGGATATAACGGAATGGATGTTGGTCCAAAAACAGTTGAAAAATTCGCTGATATTATTAGAAGAGCTAAATTAATTTTCTGGAATGGTCCTGTTGGTGTTTTTGAAAGAGTTGAATTCCAAGATGGTACATTAGGAATTTGTAAAGCAATTGCTCATAATGAAGATTGCTTCTCAGTTATTGGTGGTGGTGATAGTGCTGCTGCTGCAAAACAATTTGGTTATGTCGATAAATTCTCACATGTTTCAACAGGTGGTGGTGCATCACTTGAAATGATTGAAAATGATGGACATCTTCCAGGAATTGATGTTATTGGCTAATTATGAGAAGAAAATTATTATTAGGTAACTGGAAAATGAATAAAACAGTTACTGAATCAATTGAATTTGCAAAAGGTGCAAAAGAACTTGGCAAAGAAGCAAAAGCTCATAAAATTGATATCGGTATCTGTGTTCCTTATTTATCACTTCAAAGTGTTAAAAAAATCGTTAAAAAATCATTATTAGTTGGTGCTGAAAATGTCCATTTTGAAGATCATGGTGCATTTACAGGTGAAGTTTCTATTCCAATGTTAAAAGATATCAATATTGATATGTCTTTAGTTGGTCATAGTGAAAGAAGAACTTATGATAATGAAACTAACGAAAAATGTAATAAAAAGATTTTAGCATTACTTGCTAATGGCATGACTCCTGTTTATTGCTGTGGTGAATCTTTAGAAACATTTGAAAAAGGCAAAACAAAAGAATTTGTTAAAGAACAAATTGTTGAAGGTTTTAAAGATGTTTCTTTAGAAGATGCAACTAAAGTTATTGTTGCATATGAACCAATTTGGTCAATTGGAACAGGTAAAAATGCTTCAAGTGAAATTGCTGAAGATATTTGTGCATTTATCCGTAAAACATTAAGAGGATTATATGGTACAAAAGCTGCTAATAAGATTAGAATCTTGTATGGTGGAAGTGTTAAACCAAATAATATCAAAGAATATCTTGCACAAAAAGATGTTGATGGCGCATTAGTTGGTGGAGCAAGTTTAAAACTTGATAGCTACACTGAATTATTACGTAATATTGAATAATTAATTATAAAAATGGAGTTAGGTAATCTAATTCCATTTTTTTCTTTTATATTGAGAAAAATTATATATAATATAGAAGACAGGAGGAAATTTATGCGTAATAATGAAAATGTAATTTATAGTGAAAAACCTAAAAATATGGAAGCTATTAGCAAGAATACATTCTATGCTAGAGTATTTTTATATTTTGGTATTAGTTTACTTTTAACAGCTGGATTAACTATTGGTTTTACATATCTTTTTAATTCAATTTGGCCAATTACTGAAAGTGAAGCAAGTGCAGCAATTTACCTTGCAATTACTATTGTTTCTGCAATTGGAGTATTAATTTCTAGCTTTATTGCAACATTTAGAAGCTTAAGAAAGTCTCAAGGTGGGATTGTTAGCTGGATATTCTACATTGTATTTATGTCTTTTTTACTTTCAAGTATTGGATTTTATGTAGAAGATTTAAATATTGTTGGAATTGCTGTTTTAATTACTAGTGCAATGTTCCTTGTAATGTGTATTTTTGGATATATCTTCAAAGGTAAAATTGCATGGCTTGGACTTTTAGCAATTGGACTTTTTGTAGGTGCAGGTATTATCTATTTAGTTAATGCTTTCTTACTTCCAGTTTTATATGCTACAAGTGGTAATTTAGAAGTAGTTAGTCAAATGTATTATATTGCTGATTTTATTATCTTATTCTATGGATTAATCATTACTGCAATTGATATGTGGAATGTTAAAAGATTTGCAGAAAATTCACAAGATAATACAAATATGGCATTATATTTTGCTTTAAATTTATACAATGATTATATTTTAATTTTATTAAAAGTTATTTCTATTTTATTAAGAGCAAAATCAAGAGATTAATTAGTAAAGGAGGATAGAAAAAATTCTCCTTTTTTTGTGCTTAAAATCAAAGAATTTCTTTGTTAAAAATTAAGAATAATGATAAAATATTTATATCGAATTGTTTATAAAAAACAACTGAAATAATAGGAGAAAATATGGGTGTTAAAGTAGTTGAAACAGCCCTCAGAGATGGTCATCAATCACTCTTTGCAACAAGAATGACTACTGATGAAGTCTTAGAGGCACTTCCTGAACTTGACAAAGTTGGCTATCACGCTATTGAAATATGGGGTGGAGCTACTTTTGATGCATGTTTAAGATTTTTAGATGAGGATCCTTGGGAGAGACTTAGAAAAGCTAAAAAGATTTGTAAAAATACCAAACTTCAAATGCTTTTTAGAGGTCAAAATATCTTGGGATATCGTCATTATAGTGATGATGTTGTAGATAAGTTTGTTCAAAAATCAATTGAAAATGGTATTGATATTATTAGAGTATTTGATGCTTTAAATGATATTAGAAATTTAAAGAGTGCAGTAGTTGCTACTAAAAAATATGGTGGAGAATGTCAAATTGCATTATCTTATACTACTAGTCCAATTCACACTGTAGAATATTATATAAATCTTGCAAAAGAAGTTGAAAAGCTTGGTGCTGATAGTATTTGTATTAAGGATATGGCAGGGGTTTTACTTCCAGAAACTGCTTATGAATTAGTTAAAGGTATTAAAGAAAATACCAAATTACCAGTTGAATTACATGCTCATTGTACTGGTGGATTAATTGAGATGACTTATTTAAAAGCAATTGAAGCTGGAGTTGATATTATTGATCTTGCTTTATCACCTTTAAGTGGTGGAACATCTCAACCATGTACTGAATCATTTAATTTTGCTTTACGTGGCACAAAATATGATCCAAAACTTGATGAAGAGATGTTAAATATTGCTGCTAATAAGTTAAAACCAATTAAACAAAAATATTTAGATAATGGATTATTAAATCCAAAAGTATTATCTTGTAATCCAAATATTTTAAAATATCAAGTTCCAGGTGGAATGTTATCAAATTTAATTTCTCAACTTGCTCAACAAGGTCAAAGTGATAAATTAGATTTAGTATTAAAAGAAGTTCCTAATGTTAGAAAAGATTTAGGATATCCTCCACTTGTTACTCCACTTTCTCAAATGGTTGGAACTCAAGCAGTTTTAAATGTATTAAGTGGCGAAAGATATAAAATGGTTCCAAAAGAAATTACTGATTACTTACTTGGAAAATATGGAAAAGCTCCAGGAGAAGTAAATGAAGAAATCAGAAAAAAAATTATTGGAGATCAAAAAGTAATTGATTATAGACCTGCTGATGATTTAAAACCAGAATTTGAAGCTTTAAAGAAAGAATATAAAGGTATTGCTAAAAGTGATGAAGATGTTTTATCAATTGCATTATTTAAAGATGTTGCATTAAAATTCTTAAAGAAAAGAGAAGAAGATAAAATACCTACTAAAATAAAAGTAGAGGCTTAATATGATGACTTTAGCATTTATTGAAGATTTAGATTTTGGGGTTGCTGTTATTTTATCAATAGTCTTAATAATATTTGTTATTTTAATGCTTTTACTTATTGTACTTATCTGTGATGCAGTCATTAAATGTATCAATAAAGTAGATGGAAAAATGAATATTAATCCTAAAAAAGAAAACAAATTATTAAGTGAAGATAATGATGCAGTAATTGCTTTACTTGCAGCAACAATTGATTTTAATAAAGAATTTAAAAAAGATTGTAAACTTAAAAGTATAGAAAGAATTGATGAGTAGGAGATAATATGAAAATTTATAAAATTAAAGTTAATGGTAAAACTTATAAAGTAGAACTTGAATCAATTGATGAAAGAGTTACTAAAGAAGAAGTTAAGCCTGTTAAAAAAGAAGAAGTTAAAAAAGAAGAAAGTGCACCTGTTGCAAGTGGAAGTGGCGATAAAAAAATAGTTGCTCCACTTCAAGGAGTTTTACTTGATATTAAAGTAAAAGTTGGTGATAAAGTTAAAAAAGGAGATACTGTTGCAATCATTGAAGCGATGAAACTTGAAAACGAAGTTAGTGCTCCATTTGATGGAGAAGTAGTTGAAGTTAGTGCTCAAAAAGGATCAAACGTTTCTAATAATGATTTATTAATGGTATTAAAATAGTATGGATTTCGCTGAATTATTTAAACAATTTTTCGAATCTACTGGTATAGCAGGATTTTTTGCTGAAGGTGGATGGAAAAATTTAATAATGATATGTTTGGCATTTGTTTTAATCTTTTTAGCGATAAAAAAACAATTTGAACCATACTTATTATTACCAATCTCATTTGGAATGTTATTAATTAATCTTCCAGGAGTTGCAAATGAAATATTTGTAACTACAACAGATGCCGCAGGTGAAGTACATTATTCAGGATTAATTGGATATTTATATTATGGAGTTAAATTTGGAATTTACCCTTGTTTAATCTTCTTATGTATTGGTGCTACTACTGATTTTGGTCCATTAATTGCTAATAAAAAATTAATGTTACTTGGAGCTGCTGCTCAACTTGGTATTTTCTTAACATTCTTAATTGCATTTGGAATTGGAAAAATTCCAGGTATCGAAAATGTTTTAGGAAGTACAATTACTGTAAAAGAAGCTGCTGCTATTGGAATTATTGGTGGAGCAGATGGACCTACTGCAATTTTAGGCGCTACAAGACTTGCTCCAAATTTACTTTCAAGTATTTCAATTGCTGCATATTCTTATATGGCTTTAGTTCCAGTTATCTTCCCTCCAATTATTAAGTTATTAACTACTAAGAAGGAAAGACAAATTAAAATGGAACAAGCAAGACCAGTTTCAAAAAGAGAAAAGATTCTTTTCCCAATTATTGTTACTACAGTTACAGTCTTAATTGTTCCAACATGTGCCCCATTAATTGGATGCTTAATGCTTGGAAATTTAGTTAAAGAAAGTGGAGTAGTTCCAAAGATTACTGAAACTTTAGCTAATAGTTTGATGTATATTGTTACAATTTTACTTGGACTTTGTGTTGGTGCTACTGCTACTGCAAGCAATTTCTTAACAGTTAAAACACTTGTTATCTTTGCTTTAGGTATCTTTGCATTCTCACTTAGTTGTGCAGGTGGAGTTTTAGCTGGTAAACTCATGTGTAAATTAACACATGGTAAAGTTAATCCAATGATTGGAGCAGCTGGAGTTAGTGCAGTTCCAATGGCTGCAAGAGTTGTTCACAATATTGGTAAAAAAGAAAATCCAGACAACTATTTATTAATGCATGCAATGGGACCAAATGTTGCTGGTGTTATTGGAAGTGCAGTTGCAGCTGGATTATTCTTATTATTATTTGCATAAAAAATGTCTTATAAATATTTACATTTTGATACGATTGATTCCACTTCTTCATATTTAAAAAGAAATTTTGATAATTTAGAAGATTTTACAATTTGTGAAAGTGATTATCAAAGTGAAGGAAGAGGGAGAAGTGGAAGAAAATGGATATCTACTAAAAACGAAAATTTAATGTTTAGTATTTTATTAAAAGATCCTACCATTATTAATAAAATTAATGAACTTTCTGTTTCTAGTGCATATGTACTTTTTCTTACTATTAATGAACTTTTTCCTAATCTTAATCCTTTATATAAATGGCCTAATGATATTTATATAAATGAAAAGAAAATTTCAGGAATTTTACTTGAATCCCATATGGAAGATAATAAAATAAA
>CAVKAB010000022.1:0-1728 GCA_963653985.1 Bacteroidaceae bacterium | reverse complement strand
AAAAAAGCAAATTTATATTATTTTAAAACAAGAGATATAGCTTATATTGCAATGTTTATTGCATTAATTACTATTTGTTCTTGGATATCAATTCCAATTGGATCAATAGTTAGTTTTACTTTACAATTACTTGCAATTTTTATTTGTATTTATGTTTTAGGTCCTATTAAATCTTTTATTACAATTTCTTTATATTTATTAATTGGTTTAATAGGTGTTCCAGTGTTTAGTAATTTTAATGGTGGTCCTAGTGTATTTTTAGGTCCAACTGGAGGATTCTTAATTGGATTTTTGCTTATTCCTTTAATTTATTTACCATTTTATTTAATTTTTAAAAATAATTTAATAAGTTACTCAATAAGTATGGTACTTGGATTAATTGTTACTTACTTATTTGGAGCGTTATGGTTTATCTATATCTATAAAAATGGAGATTGTGCATTACTCGCTGCATTATCTGCTACAGTTTTCCCGTTTATTATTCCAGATTTAATTAAATTAATTGTTGGAATTGCGATAGGAAATAAATTAATAAAAATTTATCAAAAATAAAAATTTTTCCATATCAAAGATATGGAAATTTTTTTATTATGTGGTAAAATAGTTATAATGTTTTTTAGATATAAAATCTAAACATAAGAGGAACAAAATGAAGACAATTGATTTAACAAAGTATGGTATTAAAAATACTACTGAACTCGTCTATAATCCATCATACGAGTATCTTTTTCATGAAGAAACAAAAGAAGGATTAGAAGGTTATGAAAAAGGAAAATTAACTGAACTTGGTGCAGTTAATGTTATGACTGGAATTTATACTGGTCGTAGTCCTAAAGACAAATTTATTGTTGAAGATGAAAATAGTAAAGATACTGTTTGGTGGACAACTCCTGAATATAAAAATGACAATCATAAAGCAAGTAAGGAAGCATGGGAAGCATGTAAGAAACTTGCAATCGAAGAATTATCTAATAAAAAACTTTATGTAGTTGATGGTTTTGCTGGCGCTAATAAAGATACAAGAATGGCAGTAAGATTTATTGTTGAAGTTGCATGGCAAGCACATTTTGTTAAAAATATGTTTATTAGACCAACTGATGAAGAACTTGAAAATTTTGAACCAGATTTTATTGTTTATAATGCAAGTAAAGCTAAAGTCACTAACTATAAAGAATTAGGCTTAAATAGTGAAACTGCCGTTATCTTCAATATCACTAGTAGAGAACAAGTTATTTTAAATACTTGGTATGGTGGTGAAATGAAAAAAGGTATTTTCTCCATGATGAATTATTATTTACCATTAAAAGGTATTGCTAGTATGCATTGTAGTGCTAATACAGATTTAAATGGAAAAAATACTGCAATTTTCTTTGGACTTTCAGGAACTGGAAAAACAACTTTATCAACTGATCCAAAACGTTTATTAATTGGTGATGACGAACATGGATGGGATGATAATGGAGTATTCAATTTTGAAGGTGGCTGTTACGCTAAAGTAATTAATCTTGATAAAGATAGCGAACCTGATATTTATAATGCAATTAAACGTGATGCATTACTTGAAAATGTTACAGTAGATGAAAATGGTAAAATTGATTTTACAGATAAATCAGTAACTGAAAACACTAGAGTTTCTTATCCAATCTATCATATTAAAAATATTGTAAAACCAATTTCTAGTGCTCCAACTGCTAAAAATGTTATTTTCTTATCAGCTGATGCATTTGG
>CAVKAB010000021.1:0-12394 GCA_963653985.1 Bacteroidaceae bacterium | reverse complement strand
GCAAAGAAGTTACTAAAATGAAAGAAAATGAACTTGCTAAATTTAGAAGAAATAATATTGGATTTGTTTTCCAATTCTATAACTTAATGCCTTCATTAACTGCAAGAGAAAATGTATTCTTAGCAGCATCTTTAAATAAAAATTCTTTTAATGTTGAAGAAATTATGGAAAAAGTAGGATTAAAAGACAGAATGAATAATTTTCCTGCACAACTTTCAGGAGGAGAGCAACAAAGAGTTGCTATTGCTCGTGCGTTAGTTAAAAATCCTGATCTTTTATTATGTGATGAACCAACTGGTGCATTAGATAGTAAAACTGGTGCTCAAATTTTAGATTTATTATATGAAATTTGTAAAAAGAATAATAAAACAGTAATTATTGTTACTCATAATAAAGCAATAAGTGTTATTGCAGATAGATTAATTCAAGTAGTTGATGGAACAATTAGTAAAAATGAAGTAATAGAAAATCCTAAGAGTGCTAAGGAGATTGAGTGGTAATGAAATCAGGAAAATTATTACTTAAAAAATGCTTTAGAGATATTTTTAAAAATTTAAAGCAATTTATTGCTATTATTTTTATTATTGCAACAAGTGTTACATTATTTATTGGGCTTGAAGCAAATTATAAAGAATTTAATCGCCGTATTGATTCAGTTTTTTCATCCACTAATATGGGTGATATTTATTTAACAAGTGTTCCAGATTTTGATTCAGGGAAAGATGTTGATTTATTAAAAATAGAAGAAATATTAGAAGATAAAGGAAGTTATGAAAAAAGATTATATATTCCATCTTTTAAGTTCAATGATTCTAGTTTGACAGGACTTTTCTATGATAAAATGCCTGAAATTTCTAAACCTTATGATGTTATAAAAGATTCTTCTAGTAATGATTATAACTTTTTCTATATCGATGAAACGGTTTTATCAATGCAAGAAAAATTGGGTAGAAGTTATAAAATTGGCGATACAATTAATGTTAGTTTTAGTGAAACTCAACTTGAATCTTTACTTACAATGGTTCTTGGAGAGGATCCTGATACTGTTAATGAAACTTGTAAAAAAATTGTTAAAAATGCAATTAGTAATACAACTTTAAGGAATTATTTATTACTTGCGATTGATCGAAGTGATAAATCAATGCTTTCTAAATCATTACCTTCCATATTAACAGATGTTTTATTAAATCCAAATACTGATAATATTAGTTTTGATTTTAAAATAACAGGTACTATGAAACATGCTGAAAATGTCGAAAATGGTAGTTTTTCTACATCTTCATTTGTTATGTCGTCTAGACTTTTAGAAAAAACATTATTAAGTAGAATTGAATCTAATTTAGATATTAATTTTATTAATAGTGCATTAGTCACTTTAAGTTTAAATGGAATGGATAATGTTTCATATAATAGAGGTGATATTTATTTAAATGGTAAAGATTCTAAAGAAAATCAAAGAAATATAGAAACTACTTTATCTTTAATGTTTAAAGAATATAATAGAGAATTAGATAGTGAAGAAGGGATTGAAAGTTTAAATAAACTTTATGATCAAATCATTATTAAAGTTAATAATTCTAAAGATGTTGATGATATTCTAACTACTATAAAAGAATATTTTTTAAGTAAAACAAAAAATAATTTAATACTTGCTCAAACAAAAGAAAATTTATCGTCAACTATGACGATTATGAATGATTTAAATCAAGCTCAAATGCTTGCTTTAACTTTCCCACTTATTTTCTTTGTAGTAGCAATTCTTGTAGTTTTAACTACAATTACTCAACTTTTACTTAAAGAAAGAACTCAAATTGGTACTTTAAAAGCTTTAGGATATTCAAAACTTGGAATTTTAAGTTATTATTCTGGAATGATGAATATTATTTCTTTAATTGGTGTTATTTTAGGATTTATTATTGGACCTTTACTTTTACCATATGTTTTAAATATTAAATATGATTTGTTATATTGTTTACCAACTATTGGATATTCTTTTCCATTTTTAGCTGCATTTTTAGTATTAATAATAGTTATATTCTTAGTAACTTTATTAACATATATTTTAATTAGACATGAATTAGGATTAACTCCAGTTGAATCTATGCGTCCTGCATCTCCACATTTTAAAATGAAGAATAAAAAATCATTTATTAAATCAACATCTCTTATGATGGCTTTAAGAAATATTAAAGTATATTTAAATAAATCAATCATGGTTATTGTAGGTATTATGGGGTGTACTGGTCTTTTAATTTGTGGATTTGGCATTGAAGATGTTTTAGATTATGGAATTAATCGAGATTTAACAAACTTTGTAAATGGAGATTTAAATCTTACTTATTCATTAAATACAACTTTCAATTACAATAAAGATCAATTATTAAAATATGATAATGTAAAAGAAGTTAATGAATATGGAGTTGGTACTAGTGAAATTTTACTTGATAATCCTGTTAGTTCTAATTATTATTATATTTCAAAAACTTCTGAATTATTTAAATACGATAATGGAAATGAATGGGGAGAAGGCGAAATTGGAATTGCAGATGCTATTTTAGAAAAAATAGGTAAAAAAGTAGGAGATGAAATTTCTTTTAAAGTTAATTCAACTACATACCATGCTAAAATTGCTTTTAGTTTCTATGCGTTTTCTTTTAAAGGATTATTTATTTATCAAGAAGATTCTAATTTTAAAACTTTACCTCAAAACGCTAATGCTGCAACAGTATTATTAAATGATGTTAGTAAAGCTGGTGATACTTCTAAAAAGATATTAAGTGATGAGAATTTAAAAGTTGAAACAATTATGACAAGAGAAGAAACAAGTAATAAGATTGAAGGATATGTTTCTTCAATTAAAATGATGACTAATACAATTAAAATATTTGCAATCGTTCTTGCAGTTATTGTTTTAGTAAATCTTGCTATTTTAAATTTCAATCAAAGAATTAGAGAAATTGCAACTTTAAGGGTTTTAGGATTTAATTTAATAGAAATTGCTAAATCATTAATTTATGAAATTATGATTTTAACCTTAATTGGATGTTTCTTTGGATTATTCCTAGGCTTCCCATTAGAATTTATAACATTATACGCAAATAGAACAGAACTAGTTAGTTTTTATTATATTGTTTATCCAATGAGTTATGTTATCTCTACACTTATTTCATTAATTACTGCATTCTTAGTAAATCTTTATATCTCTAAAAGAGTTAATAAAGTTCCAATGGCAGAATCACTTAAAAGTGTTGAATAATCAAAAAGAGTACAAAAAAAGAATGAATACAAAGGAAAAAATTCATTCTTTTTTTATGCTTTGATTTTTATATTAAACTAATCTTTTTAGGGGATTAGAAAATATCGTTGTTGTTTAAATAATTGAAAATAGAAATAACTGATTCTTTTGAGTTTTCACTTTCTAAGATGCTTTCTGTATTTTCATTTTCTTTGTTTTCTTGTTCTTTAAATAATTTTTCTAATAACATATATTTATTACCTCCAATTAATTTGATTTCGTTGCTTAATTTCTTTAAGCACCATTATATTAATACCAATCAAAAATAAAAAAAATATGAAAGCGTTTTCAAATTTTTATGAAAGCGTTTTCAGGACTTGTAAATCAAAAATTAATGTTTTTTGAAAGAAACTTTTTAAAGAATTATGATATTTCGGGATTATTAGGTATTAAAATACCGAATTAACATTTTAATGAAAATGTAAAATATCTTAAAATTTGGATTAAAAAAGTGCATCCAATTTTGAATGCACTAATTAATTTTATTTATCTAAACCTTCTAAGATTCTTTGTTTTGCTTCATATTTCTTTCTTTCAGCATCATTAAGAATCTTCTTTCTCATTCTGAATGTCTTTGGAGTGATTTCAACTAATTCATCAACATTAATGTAGTCAAGACATGCTTCAAGAGTTAATTTTCTTGGAGTTTTTAAGACAACAGTTTGATCTTTATTTGAGCTTCTTTGGTTAGTTAAGTTTTTAGTTTGACAAACATTAACACTTAAATCGGTATCATATTTATTTTCACCAACGATCATACCTTCATAAACATCAATACCTGGAAGAATAAACATTGTACCTCTATCTTCGACGTGTTGAATTGCGTATGGAGTAGCTTGACCTGTAGCAGTAGCAACTAAAACACCAATTTGTCTTTCACCAATCTTTCCTTTTGAAATTGGTCTATATTCTTTATATGTATGGTTAATAATTCCATAACCTTTAGTTAATGTTAAGAAATTAGAAACGAATCCAATTAAACCTCTTGATGGAATAACATAATTGATTTTTGTGGTGTTTTCGTTTGCATCCATATCAATAAGCTCAGCATCTCTTTCTCCAAGAGAAGTCATGATGTCTCCAACGAAATCGTTTGGAACTTCAATTGTTAAATCTTCATATGGTTCTTTTTTAACACCATCTTCAACTTTGATAATAACTTGTGGACGTGAAACTTCAAGTTCGTATCCTTCTCTTCTCATATTTTCGATTAAGATACCTAAATGTAATTCGCCTCTTCCTGAAACTACCCAAGATTCGCTATTTTGAATACGTTCAACTTTTAAAGAAACATCTTTTTCTTTTTCTTTCATTAAACGATCTTCAATTTGTCTTGCTGTTAATAATTTACCATCTTGTCCTGAGAAAGGAGAAGAATTAGTACCAAATGTCATTTGAAGAGTTGGTTCATCAATATGAATTAAAGGTAAAGCTTCAACTTTACTTGGATCACAAATTGTTTCTCCAACGTTAATATCTGGTAATCCAGCAAATGCAACAATTTCACCAGCTTTTGCACTTTCGACTTCAATTCTCTTTAAACCTTGATATCCAAAAAGTTTTAAAATCTTAAATCCTTTAGTAGATCCATCGTTTCTACAAACAGTAACTTGTTGATTTAATTTAATTTCGCCTCTTTGGATTCTACCAATACCCATTCTTCCAACATAATCATTATAATCAAGTAAAGCAACTTGTAATTGTGTTGGGCCTTCTTCTTCGACTTGTGGTTCTGGAACTTCACTAATAATTAAATCAAATAAAGCATCCATACCTTCTTTTTGACTATCTAAATCTGGTGTTAAAGAAGAAGTACCGTTTAAAGCACTTGTATAAGCAACTTTAAAATCTAAGAATTCATCTGGTGCACCAAGTTCAATGAAAAGTTGTAAAACTTCATCAACTGCTTTTGCAGGATTTGCGTTTGGTCTATCAACTTTATTAATAATAACAATTGGTTTAACGTGATTTTCTAATGCTTTCTTTAAAACGAATCTAGTTTGAGGCATTGTACCTTCAAATGCATCAACTAAAAGTAAACATCCATCAACCATTCTCATGATTCTTTCGACTTCGCCACCGAAATCAGCGTGTCCTGGAGTGTCGAGAATGTTAATTTTATAATCTTTATATTTAACTGAAGTAGTTTTAGCTAAAATAGTAATACCTCTTTCTCTTTCAATTGCGTTACTATCCATCGCACGATCTTCAATTTTTTCATTCTCTCTGAAAGTTTGACTATATTTTAACAATTGATTAACTAAAGTGGTTTTACCATGGTCAACGTGGGCAATAATTGCGACATTTCTCATTTTCATAAGTTAATCCTCCTAATAACAAAAATAAAAACTATTATAATATACTATTATTAATAGTAAATTTCTAGATTTAATCGATAAATAACCGAAAAATTTTGTTTTTGATATTTAATTTAAATTATTAATTTTATATAATAAGTAAGTTATGAGAACTTCAGGAATATTAATGCCTTTATCAAGTTTACCTTCTTCACAAGGAGTTGGTGATTTTTACGAAAGCGCATACGAATTTATTGATTTATTAAAAAAAGCTAAAATTAAAATTTGGCAACTTTTACCACTTAATCCAGTAGGATATGGATCAAGTCCTTATCAAAGTGAATGTGGTGAAGCAATTGATCCATGCTATATTTCATTAAAATGGTTAAAAGAACATGGATATATTAATGATTACAAACCATTTAATAAAGATTCAAAATTAGTTGATTTTTATCATGCAAGATTAGATAAAGAAAAATATTTAAAAGAAGCATTTAAAAATACAAAAGATACTAATTCAAAAGAATTTAAAGATTTTATTAAGAAAAATAAATGGTGCAGTAATTACGCAAAATTTAAAGTTTTATTTGAAAAAAATAAATATTTAGATTGGGATAAATGGTCAAAGAAAGAAAAATATAGTGCATATGATTACACTAAATTTGATTTCAAACCATATGAAGAAGAAATTTTATTTATTGAATGGTGCCAATTTATTGCATCTATTCAATTTAAAGAAATGAAAGAATATGCTAATAAAAATGGTGTCTTATTAATGGGAGATATTCCATTTTATGTTGGTTTTAATAGTAGTGATTGTTGGAGTAATCAAGACGAATTCTTACTTGATGAATTTGATCATCCAACATTAGTTGCAGGTGTTCCACCAGATTATTTCAGTGTTGATGGTCAAAGATGGGGAAATCCTATCTATGATTGGAAATATATGGAACAAGATGGATTTACATTCTGGATTAATAGAATTAAAAATGCTTTAAATACTTTTGATATTTTAAGAATTGACCATTTTAGAGCATTTGATACTTACTACACTATTAAAGAAAGCGAAAAAACTGCAAGAAACGGAGAATGGAAAGAAGCTCCAGGTAGTGTTTTATTTTCAATTTTAGAAAAAGAAGGTATGACAAAAAATATTATTGCTGAAGATTTAGGAGATTTAGTACCTTCAGTTTTAGCATTAAGAGATAAATTTAATCTTAAAGGTATGAATGTTTTTGAATTCAATGTATTTAATAGAGAATTTGTAACTACTCCAAACCAAGTTATTTATACAGGTACTCATGATAATGATACTGTTATGGGATGGTATGATTCTTTAAGTGAAGAAAATAAAGAATTATTTGATATTATCTTAAGATTTAAGAAAATTGATGGTAAAAATACATTAGATAAAATTTTAAAATTTGTATTAAATTCTGAATGTGAATACGCAATTATACCAGTTCAAGATTATTTAGGATTACCAACTGAATATAGAATTAATACTCCAGGTAGTTTTGGAAGTCCAAATTGGGAATTTAGATTACTTTCTTTAGATGAATTTAAAAATAAAATAGATTATATTGGATCTTTAATTGAGGAAAGTAAGAGATAGTATGAAGAAAATTGGATTAATTTCACTTGGTTGTGATAAAAATACTGTTGATAGTGAATCTATACTTTCTTTATTTAAAAAGCCTTATTTTGAAATATGTACTAATTTAGAAGAATGTGATGCAATTATTGTTAATACTTGTGGATTTATTCTTCCTGCAAAAGAAGAAGCAATTAATACTATTTTAGATTGCATTAAATATCCAAATGCTAAAATTATTGTTTGTGGATGTTTAGTTAAAAGAAATTTAGAAGAATTAAAAGAAGCTTTACCAGAAGTTTCTTTATGGGTTACTTTTAAAGATTATCCAAGATTTTTAGAACTTGTTTGTGAACTTTTAGATGTTAAAATTCAAAATGATGAGTTTGATATATTTAGAAGAGTTTTATCTACAAAACCATATAGCGCATTTTTAAAAATTAGTGAAGGATGCAGCAATTATTGTGGATTCTGTGCAATTCCTTTTATTAGAGGGAAATATCATTCTTTTGATTTTGATAAAATCATTGAACAAGCTAAAGAATTTGCAGCAAATGGAGTTAAAGAATTAATTGTTATTTCTCAAGATACTGGAGCATATGGTAAAGATTTTGAAGGTAAAAACATTAATTTATGTACTCTTTTAAGAGAACTTGAAAAAATAAACGGCATTGAATTTATTAGAGTTTTATATCTTTATCCAGAAGAAGTTACTGATGAATATATTGAACTTGTTAAAAATAGTACTAAATTAACTCATTATTTTGATATTCCAATTCAACATGCTTCTAATAAAGTCTTAAAAAGTATGTTAAGAAGAGACACAAAAGAAAGTGTTGAAGAATTATTTAATAAGATTAAAAAAGAAATTCCTGATGTTATCTTTAGAACAACAGTAATTGTAGGATATCCTGGAGAAAATGAAGAAGATTTTAATGAATTAAAAGAATTCATCAAAGAATATAAGTTTAATCATCTTGGATGTTTTACATATAGTAAGGAAGATGGTACTTATGGAGGCACATTAAAAAATCAAATTGATGAAGAAGTAAAGCTCCAAAGAAAAGAAGAAATTATGAAGATTCAACAAGAAATTTCTTATGAAGAAAATAAGAAATTAATTGGTAGAACTTATAAGGCAATTGTTCTTTCTAAAAAGAATAATGAATACAGTGTAAGATGTGGAGTTAATGCTCCAGATGATATTGATGGATCTATTTATTTAAAATCTGATAAAGAATTTAAAGAAGGTGACATTGTTAATATTAAAATTACTCATGCATTCGTTTATGATTTATACGCAGAAATAGTGGACTAGAAATAGTTCACTTTTTTGATACAAAAAAATTCAAGGATTTCCTTGAATTTTTGACTATTTATTTAAAAAATCTAATAAAACTTTGATGTAATTTTCTTCATCATCAACGTATGTTGCATGTCTTGCGTCTTTAAATAAAACCCATTTAGAATTTTTAATATGATCATTCATATATTTATTAATATATGGAGTGGATTCATCATTACCACCACTTAAAATTAAACATTCTTTGCCAATTAATTCTAATTTTCCTTCATAATTAAATGATTGAAGATTGCCTAAGCATTTAAATTCACTTGGTCCCCATGCAGTTAAATATGCAACATGTCCACTTTTAAAATCTTTAGGTTTCTTTTTATCGTCTTTTAAGAATTTTTTATAATAGTGTTTTGAAGCTTTTTGAAATTCTAAAGAATCATAATTATTATTTTCTTCTGCGTTTTTAATAACTTTTTGATCATTTTTAGATAAAAATTTAATTAATCGATGAGCTTCATCTTCCCAAACTTTTGAAGAATATAAAGTAGAAGAAAGAATTGCTTTTTTCATATTCTTTGGGTTGTCTTCTACTAAAATTTTAATAAGTAGCATTCCCCCATAACTATGCCCTAAAGTATAATATTCATCTAATTTTAAATAATTTACTAAATTAAAAAATTCTTCTTTCCATGTTTCTATATTATATAAAGAAGTAGGTTGATCATTAGGAATACTATTTCCTGCACCAAGTTGATCATAAAGAATGACTGTTTGACCTAATTTTTGTAACTTTTTAGCAAGTTTAATAAATCCATATCTGCCACTTCCTGGACCTCCATGACACATGATTAATGGGACGCTTTTCTTTTTACTTTCATACATTTCTACATAAGTAGAATAATTTTTAAATGGTATATATAAACTTTTCATAATCTTATTTAATAATTAATTCAATTGGACAATGATCACTACCTTTAATTTCGTTTAAAATTAAAGAGTCTTCTACTTTATCAATAAATCTTTTAGAAACAATATAATAATCAATTCTCCATCCTATATTTTTTTCTCTACTTTTAAAACGATAACTCCACCAAGAATATTTAACTTCATTTGGATAAAAATATCTAAACGTATCAATAAAATCATTACTTAATAATTTAGTCATTTTTTCTCTTTCTTCTTTAGTGTATCCTGCATTATGTTCATTAGCAGCAGGATTTTTTAAATCGATTGCAAAATGTGCAACATTTAAATCTCCACAATAAACAACAGGTTTTTTAGAATCTAAAACTTTTAAATATTCTAATAAATCTTCTTCAAATTGCATTCTAAAATCTAATCTTTTTAATTCTTCTCCACTATTTGGAACATATGCAACTACATAATAAAAATCGTTAAATTCAAGAGTAATAACTCTTCCTTCTTCATCATATTTATTATCTAATAATCCATAATGAACACTAATAGGAGTAATTTTAGAGAATGCTGCAACTCCACTATAACCTTTTTTAACTTTAGAATTTGTAAAATAAACATTATATCCATCAGGTAAAAAAGGGAATTTATCATCAGATAATTTAGTTTCATTTAAAGAAAAGATATCTGCATCTAATTCTTTAAAATCCTTTTCAAAATCTTTTTTTAAGATTGCTCTTAATCCATTAACATTAAAATTTATAAATTTCATACCTAAATATTATATAAAATATTCAATTAACTTATTAATAAAAATGTAATTATATGTTAAAATTTTTATAATAAATTAAATAAAGGAGACAAAAAATGAAATTTAATAATGTTGTTGTTGCAGGCGGAGGAGTTTTAGGCTCTCAAATTGCATTCCAATGTGCATATTCAGGTAAAAATGTAACTATTTGGTTAAGAAGCGAAGCAAGTGTTGGAAGATGCCAACCAAAGGTAGATAAATTAAAGAAAGATTATATCGAAAATATTGAAAAAATGGCAACAGAAGAAGGTAAAAATCCTGCTGTTTGGTCAATGGGACTTGCTGATTATGATACTTTTAATAAAGAAGAATGCTTAAAGAAAGTTGAAGATGCTTATAAAAATATTAAATTAGTAGTAGATTTAAAAGAAGCAGTTAAAGATTGTGATTTATTAATTGAATCAATGGCAGAAAATGTTGATCAAAAGAAAGAATTCTACAAGAAAGTAGCTGATTTATTACCAGAAAAAACAGTTGTAGTTACTAATTCATCAACTCTTTTACCATCTAAATTTGCAAAAGATACAAAACGTCCTTATAAATTTTTATCATTACATTTTGCTAATACTATTTGGCATAATAACATGGTTGAAGTTATGGCTCAAAGCAAAACAGATATGGTACATTTTAAAGAAGTAGAAGAATTTGCAAAAGAAATTAGAATGATTCCACTTCCTGTTTTAAAAGAAAATAGTGGTTATTTATTAAACGCAATGCTTGTTCCATTCCTATTCTCAGGTATGAATTTATATGTTAATGGAGTTAGTGATCCAGTAAGTATTGATAAAGCTTGGAAACTTGGCACTGGCGCTCCAAAAGGTCCTTTTGAAATTTTAGATACAGTTGGTTTAGTTACTGCATATAATATTGTTCAAATGTATGTTAAGATTCCATCATTCCTTGCACCATATAACTTTAAAGGTATGGCAAAGATGTTAAAAGAATATATTGATAAAGGAAAGTTAGGAAAATCAAGTAAAGAAGGATTCTATAAATATTAATAATTATTAAATTGGTTTAAACAAAATTAAACCAATTTTTTATACAAAAATCTTTATTAAATTATTAAAATAAATTAAAATTTAAAAATGGAAATTTGGTTAATTATATTATTATCGATATTAGGATTTATTTTACTTTGTGTTATTGTTGTAGGGATTATTGGATTTAATATGATTTATATCCGAAAAGATAGTGAAAGTGAATATCCTTTAGCAATTAATAAAGAACGACTTGGAAGATTTTTTGATGGAATTAAAAATTCTTACGATTCTTATTTAGAAAATAAAGATAAAGAAATTATCAAAATTAAAAGTGTTAATAATAAAGAATTAATTGGAGAATTAATTAAAAATAAAGAAAATGATGAAAAAGAAATACCTACAGTTATTATTTTTGCTCATGGACATCATAGTGAAGGAAGAGTAGATATTGCGCTTTTTCATAATTTCACTTTTAAAAATTATGATACCTTATTAATAGATCATGAAGGACATGGTAAAAGTGAAGGGAAATATTCTGGATTTGGAATCTATGAATCAGAAAATTTAACTTTATGGGTAAAAAAGATTAATGAATTATATAATCATAAAGTTAATATATTCTTATTTGGGGTATCACTTGGTGGAAATACTGTTTTATTAACTGCATCTAAAAATATGGAAAATGTTAATGGAATCATTAGTGATTGTGCATTTACATCAACCTATCAAATTGTTAAATCAATTGCTAAATTAAATTTTGTAGCATTTTCAACTTGTTTAATTGCATCGATTATAATTCATCGAAATGTTTTTAAATATAGTACAATTAAATGTGTTAAAAATTCTAAATATCCAATTCTTTTTATTCATGGAAAAGAAGATTATTTTGTTCCTACAAGGATGAGTTTAGAAAATGAAAAAGTATGTTCAAGTAAACATAAATTAGTATTATTTGATAATGCAAAACACGCTCAAAGTTATATTAATAATCCTGAATTATATGAAAAAGAATTTAGTGAATTTATAAATGATAAATTAAAATAAAATATATCGATTAAGATCATTTCTTAATCGATTTTTATATTAAGGTATAAAAAAATACGATAAACATCGTATTTTATAATTTTAATAAATTTTTGGTGCCCCCTCGCAGAGTCGAACTACGCATAGATCCTTACCATGGATCCGTTATACCGATTAAC
>CAVKAB010000020.1:0-12710 GCA_963653985.1 Bacteroidaceae bacterium | reverse complement strand
CAAAGGAAGAAACCATATAACCCTAAAGTAAAATAATCAACACCTTTATTTCGTGGACCATGATGAGGATGATAGAAGAATAAAATTGGAATTAAATAAGCAATTTGATAATAATTTCCAATACCTTTAATATTTGTATTTGCATCTTTTAAGGCATATTCAATCAATGCAATTAAAGCAACAAGAATACAAATGAAGATATTTTTAATAAAATAGAATCTATTTCCATTAAAGAATTTTTTTGCATTTTCTTCTCCATATCGATGTTTAAAGAATAGTCTAATAAAATAAAGTCCAACAAGATAAGATACACAAAGAATTGAAAATTGTGGTCTTTCACTATTTAGGAAATATTTTTCCCATAAAGATAAATCCCAACCCCAAGCTTTATAATTTTCAAAAAATAATGTCATTATAAATATCCAAAGAATTGGAATTATACTTAAAGATCTAAAAATAATTGTTCTTTTCTTAGTGGTTAAGAATTTTGGATTATAGAATAAGAAATACATAATTGCAAAATATCCTGAAATTGTTCCAAAGTTATTTGGAATAATATATTTTTCCCCAAAGATTGTGAATAATCCTCTCATTCTTTCTAAATATTCAACTAAAATACATTCGGATATATATAAGCCTATAAATACTAAAATGTAGGCAAATAAATTTCTTAAACTTCTTTTATCATCAAGGAAAATATCAAAATCAATAAAGTAAAGAAGGAACATACCTATTGTAAAAGTAGAAAATAATCCCTTTGAAACTTGATCAAATGCTTCTTGATTAATTCCATCACCTGCAAAAATGTAAACAATCATATAGATTATTCTTATTGATCCAAGGAAAATAAGAATAATACCAATAATTTCAAAAACAGTTTCAGGAATAAATGGGAAAAATCTAATATCTTTTTTGGGAGTTCTATGACCTAAATCCTTTGTATAATCAAAAGAATCATTAGGTTTTGAATCTTCCTCTGCTTCTTCTTTTTTACAATCTTCTTTAACTAATTCAATATTTTCATCCGTGTTAATTACAACATCATCTGCAACAAGCTCTAAACTTGTAGTGTTTTTACTCTTTGTATCTTTAATTCCAAAAAAGAATGAAAAAATAATAGTAAAAAGGAAAAGCCCTGTTAATCCAATTCCTGAAAAAATAAAAATCATAGAACTGATTTCTCTTCCTAAATTAGTATCAGCACCTTTTGCGTGATCAACTAATATTTCATCATAAAAATCATAATCATATCCAAGTTTTTCTTTAATTAATAAGTTAAAATCACTTTTAACATTACTAATATATTCTTCCATTTTTTCTTGCACTTCTTTAAATAATGATGATTCTTTATCTACATTATCGCCTGATTCTAACATAATATAATCATCAATATAGAATTCTCCATTATTAATGGTAAAACTTGAAATATATTTAGTTAAATTAGTATAGTCAATATATTGAACATCTAATGACACTAAAGAATTTTCAGCAAGATTTGGAACAATATAATAGACACTACTATTAGTATTTTTATAATTAATATAGGCATTAAAACTACGAATAGAATAATCATTTGTAGATGCAGTTATTGAAATAAATTTATTATCAATAGAATAATGGACTTCTGGTCTTTTAAATTCATGTAATAAAGAATAAGTTTGGCCACCTTTTTCCCTAATTGCGTCAACAACATTTAGATATTTTTCACTATAAAATGTTCTAGAATTGTTTAAAACATAGTTATAATCATAACTCCCAAAGCAAATAAGACCAATTGATGCTAAAGTAAGTCCTACAAGAACAAGTTTTACCCAAAGTTTTGTAATTAATTTACGAAACCAAACAGCAATCCCTTTCTCTTCTTCTTCAATTTGAACAGGATATGATCTAATATCTTCAAAAAATGAAGCATAATCTATATCTAAAATTTTAGAAATATTATCAATTGCTTTCTTATTAGGCTTAATATATCCTGCTTCATAATACCCATACAAAAAAGAAGAAACATTTAAAAATTTAGCCATTTTTCTTTTAGATAAATTTAATTCTTTTCTTTTTAAATAAAGTATTTCGTTATAAGCAAGACTTGTTTCCATATATCTTATGATTATATCATTTTTTATATACTTTCCTCTCTTATTTTTTAATAAATTTTGCTAAAATATTTAAATGAAATTTAAAAAATTTATTATTCCAACATTATTATCAACTTTATTATTAACATCATGTAATTCAAGTTCATTAACTAAAATTACATTTTCTTTCCCATATAATAAAGAGGCAGATTATACCGCAACAAGTTACTATACTGATTCATATTTTGATAGCGTTTCAACCACATATAATTCTTCTTTAGCAACTACTTCTTTAACTTTTGCAATGTCAAGTTTTGCAAGCAATGTTGATAAACAAAATACTACTTATAGACATAGAAATGCAGATTATTTCTTAAAAAGTGCTAATTTTACAAATATAGATATTAATGATGATTATAAAAAGAATCCATCCACTGACACTTTTGGAGTTGTTTTTGGTAGTAAAAAAATAGACGATTACACCTTAATTGCAGTTGGTACTCGTGGTGGAAATTACGAAATGGAATGGGCAAGTAATTTTACTTTAGGAGATAGATCTATTTATAAAGGACATCAAGGATTTTATAATTCATCAACAATTTATTTAAATTCATTAGAAGATTATATAAATAAATATAATATTGAAGGCAAAATTAAACTTTGGACTGTTGGATATTCAAGAGGTGGAGCAACAAATAATCTTGCAATTGGAAGAATAGATCAAAAAATTAATAATAAAGAAACTTTATTTAATGGTAAGGCAACACTCAATAAAGAAGATATTTATTGTTATTGTTTTGAACCACCAATGGGAGCAAGTTTTTTAGAAGATATTTCTCCTCGTAGTGAAATTTATTCAAATATTTTTAATATAGTAAATCCAAATGATTTAGTTCCAAAAATTGCCCCAAAAGAATTTCATTTTACTCGTTATGGAATTGATTATTTCTTACCAGATAAAATTAGAAATTTAAATTATAATGAGCTTATTAAAAATGTCATTACAAGCTATCAAAAAATGAGCGATTTTAAAGTTTTAGGGGAATATGTAATTGATGATTTTGAACTTTCTTCATTAAGTAAAGGAATTGAAGAAAATGATAAAATATCTTACATTTATTCAAATAAATTTAATTATACACTCGGACTTTTTGATGAAGAATTTTTAACTAGTTTTGTTAATGATGGGGTTTATACTTTAGAAAATTATTGTGACAATTTCCAAGGAGGTTTAAGAAATCTTTTTGAAATTTTATATAAAGAAGGTAATTTTAAAACTAGTGCGATGACAATAGGTACTTATTTTGTTAAATACTTACTTAATTCTAGTGATGTTGATTTATTAATTAACACATTACTTAACGATCCAATTCAATTTACTAAAGATTTCACAGTATTAATTAATAGAGTTTTAAAAGATTTAAACATTAATATTGATCCAAATGAGCTTTATTCAATCATTAGCAATTTATTAATTGCAGCGGCAAAAGTTTTTATTAAAAACTTAGATAGTTTCTTCACTTTAATTAATACGAGTAACGTTAAAGCTATTGCTTTAGCACATTATCCTGAAGTAACTTTATCACATTTAATGAATCAAGATGTTAATTATACTTCAAGTATTAAAAGTTATAATGCAGATGGAAGTTATTATTATTTAGAAATCAAAGGATTAAACGCTTCTACAAATATTGAAATTTTAGATAGCAAAGATAACATTGTTTTTAAATTAGAAAATGGTTATTTTGATACATCGTTAAATTCTTTAACAAGTGGCACAAAAAGTGTAAACACATTTTATGCTTATATTCCTGTTGAAGAAAGTTATAACATTAAAATTTCAAATGCAACAAGTTATCAATTATCATATTCTGATCAACGTTACGAAAATTTAATTGATTATAAAAAAGATGATAATATAAGCAATAACATAATTAATTTAAAAACTACTACTTATCCTGAAAAGGGTTAGTAGTTTTTTTAAAATAAATAAAAATTAAGGTGAATATTTATAACCCAATACTTCAATATTCATTAAAATAGAAATTAATCTATTTTAATAAGTTTTTATATAATCAGATTTGATTAATATTGTATAAAACAAACAATAAGATCAAACAACACTAACTTTTTACCTTTACTTTTTAAAAATAACAAAATAACTGATAACTGATAACTTTAAACATTAACATACCAAATTTTTAAAAAAATGATAGCAAACTGATTATAAGGGAAAAATATTAAAATTCTACTTCAAATTCGTAAGTTTGATTGAATTTATCTAATGCAAGTTGAAGAGAAATAATTTCTTTTTGAGTCTTTTCAAATTCTTTCTTTGCGTCTTCTACTTTATAATTTGTATATTCAAATTCGATTGCATTAGTATTATTTCTAGAAATATATCTTCTAGAATCTAATCTTTGTTTTGGTAATTTTCTTCTTAATACATCATAAAATTTCATACGTGCATTAAGCTCTGCCATACGTACTAAAATTTCATCTACTGAATAAGTTTTACCTTCTACTTCAATTTTACTTAATGTATTAGTTAAGTTAATTGCATGTTTAAGTTTCATTATTTTGATATCAATTTCTTCAATTGATTTATTATTTTCTAAAAAATCATACTCAGGAACTAATGGTTCTTCTCCTTCTGAGACTACATATGTGTTAGAATTAGCCTCTTTTTGAGTATAAATTTCTTTTTCTCCTTTTAATTGAATTAAAAGTTTATTAGCAAGTGCTGATGTGACTTTCATTATTTTTTCCTCCTCAAATTTATATAAATATTTTACAAATAATATATTCTAAATTCAATGTAGGTAGAAGAGATGTTCCACAAAAATGGTGATAATGAATTAAAATTTTAACACTAATTTTAATCCCATATAAATTAAATTTAATCCTAGCGTTCCCATAAAAATAATATTAAGTCTAATCATTAAAGCTTCTTTTTTAAAGCTAATAAGAGATGAAAAAATTCCAAAAAGTAACATAAAAGGTATTGTTCCAAGCCCCCAACAAAGTAAAGTTAAAAATCCATTTAATGCACTTCCAGAAGAAACAGCTAAAAGCCACATTGAATTAGAAGATGCACATGGTAACAAAGCAACAAATATTCCTCCTAATATTGGGCCAATTGATTTAAATATCTTATTTTTCTTTTTTAAAGTACAAAGAGAAGGTAGACCATATTGAATTTTTCTAATAAAAGGCACCCCCCACATTCCTAAAACCATAAAAATAATATAAATTCCAGTTAATGTATAAATAATGCTTTTTGCTTTATCACTGAAAATAATGTATTTTCCAATTAATCCAAATATCATTCCAAGTAACGCGCCCATTAATACTCTTGAAATGTTAAATAATAAAACTCTAAAAATATTCTTTTTAATATCTTTTTTAGGAGTTTCTATCTTTTTAACTCCAGTTCTTGAAAGCATAATTCCTCCACACATAACAATGCAATGTGTACCAGTTACAAGGCCAATTAAAAATAATCCCAAATAACTTGTCCCATTATCTGCTTTTGGAATTAAAGGCAAATTAATAAATCTAATCAACAAAAACAATCCAATAATTAGAATTATTGAAATAATATCATAAACTTTTCCTTTAATTGTTTTATTACACGATGGGTATCCTATACTTAATAAATATTCTTTTATTTTTTCTTCATTTATTAATGAATCATCATATTTAATTAATACTTTCCCTTTAAAATAAGAGCATTTAACATCAATAATTCCTCTTTTAAATAGTAAAGAATTAATTAAAATATCTTCACATTCCTTACATATTAATCCATCAACATAACTTTCAAATAATAATTCACTCATATTATTCCTTAATCTTTTTTAATAATAAAGAATTTAATAAAACTGCAATTGAAGAAAAAGACATTGCAGCACTTGCAAGAGATGGATTAATTAATCCTAAAGCTGCTAAAGGTATTGCAATTAAATTATAAATTAACGCCCAAATTAAATTTATATAGATATTTTTCATAATTTTAGATGAGATTTTAAACATTAAAGGAATCTTTTTAATATCGTCTTTTAAAATAATAATATCTGCAGTATCTTTTGCAATTTGAGTAGCGTTTTGAATAGAAACTGATACATCGCTTTTACTCATCGCAGGAGCGTCATTAATACCATCTCCAATCATCATTAAACTCCCTTTTCTTTTTAATTTTTCTATTATTTCTAATTTATTAATTGCTTTAACCTCATAATAAACTTCTTTTATATTTAATTTAGATGCAATATCTAGTGCAATTTCTTTTTTATCGCCACTTAACATAATAATTTTATATTTTTTAGATAATTCTTCAATTACTTCTTTTGCACCTTCTCTTATATCATTTCGATTAGAATCATTACCTCCATAAGTTAAAGTACCTGTTTTATCAAAAACAATTACTTTAATTTTATTCATTTTTTCAATAGTTGATCCATTTTTAAATAAAATTCCTAGTTCGCTTGCTCTCCCAAGACCTACCATTAAACTTGTAGGAATTGCTAAACCTAATGCACAAGGACAAGAAACTACTAACACTCCAACAAAAGACATTAAAGCTTTCTCTAAATTATTTTTATCTATTACAAAATACCAAATTAAAAATGTAATTAATGAAATAAGAATTACTGTAGGTATAAAAATAGTAACGATTTTATCTGCAATTTTTTTATAATTTGAATAAGAAACTTGAGAATTTCTAATAATATCAATCATTTCTTCTACAATAGTATCTTTTCCAATACGATTTACTTTTATTAAAATTTCCCCTTCTTTTAATAAAGTACCTCCAATTACTTCTTGAGTAATATCTTTTTTAATATATTCACTTTCTCCAGTTAATAAAGATTCATCAATTAAAGCATTCCCTTTAATAATTATTCCATCAAGAGGAATTCTTTCACCACTTTTAATTATTAAAATATCATTAACATTAATTTCGTCAATATCTTTTTCAATTTCTTTATCATCTATAAATAAATTGCATTTTCTAGGAATTAAATTAATAAATCCATTTAAAGATCTTTCTGCTTCTCCTTTAGCAACTATTTCTAAATATCTTCCAAAAAGTACTAAAGAAATTAAAACACCTTCACATAAAAAATATAATTTAATATCTTCTATGGAAGTAAATGCTAAAAACGAACTATAAATATAGATTGTTAAAGAAGATAAAGTTATTAAAAAATCCATATTTAAATTAAGATGAAATACTTTTATTGCACCTTTAAAAAAATAACTCCCAGGAATTAAAAGAATTAAAGTTCCTAAAATAAATTGAAATATTGGACTTGGATTCCAAAGTAAAGGAATAGTTAAAAATACTGAAATCAATAATTTAATTAACAAATTGATCTGATTTTTTGCAAGTACATCTTCATTTCCTGATTCTTTTTTAATTATTTTGATATCTAAATTATATTTTTTAAATACACTTAATACTTCACTCATCGAATAATTTATTGAATAAAAATATAAATATATCTCATTATTTAGTATTTCATAATTGCTAAAATATGGAATTTCTTTTGAAATTTCATTTATTTTATCATTAAATTCATTAATATTTACTTCAATTTTAACTTTATCTTTTATTAAACTATATCCATATATTTTTAATGTTTTTTCAATCTTTTTAAAATCTGGATAATTTTTGCATTCAAAATACAAATTAGATGAATTAAAATTTACTTTTATATTATCTAAATCTTTATATTTTTTAAGTATTGAAATGATCTGATTAGAACACGCTGCACAATCTATTCCATAAACTTTTAAATTAATTTTCATTTATTTGAGATTGTCCTTCTTTTTTGACTTTGAAATATTCAATAAACGAAATAACTGAACTTGGAAGACATAAAACTGGAACTTCAAAAAGGAATATCCAACTATAAACATCTACTCCTTGATAAAAAACTCCATTATAAGTTACTCCTTTAATTAAATCAAAATAAGAATAATTCCAAACACCCCAAAGACCAGAAAATGCCCCACAAAGATGAATAATTAAAAATCCTGCGGTTGTAAAAATACCTGCAAATCCAGTAACTAAAGTTGAACTAATTCTTTCAGTTTTGATTAAAAATAAAGACACAACTGGTAAAAGATAAACTACTAAATTTAAAACTAATAAAGCAAATGGAATGCTATATCCCCAATTAAAAGCTTGACGTAAATGATCTCCATCATGCATTAAAATTGATGCCAAAATTATAAAAGCAGAAATATATAAAACTTTCTTACTTCTTTTGCTTATTTTTTTACTTAAATTCTTAACAACTTGTTTTTCACTCATAAATATCCTTCTTTTTATTTACCACTTGGTAAATATAATATAATTCTATTTTTCTATAGTCAATACTTTTAATATTTTGATTAACTTGTTTTTTTACAAATTAAAAAATATAATTCTTTTAAGGAATTAAAAAATATGCCATTAATTATTAATAAAGAAGATGAAAGAAACAAAATTTTAAAAGCATTTGAAGAATGTATTGAAGAAAAACCTATTTTTCAAATATCTTTAAGAGACATTGCAAAAAAAGCAAAGATGTCTCATCCTAAATTATTAAATTATTTTAATAATAAAGATGAACTTGTTCTTTGCTATTGTGATTATATTAAATGTTTTATGTCTACTCATTGTAAAGAATGGTTTAATTCTCATGATGTGAATAATTATAAAAATAAAAAAGAATATATGAATGCATTTATGGAATATGTTGCAAATGGAAAGCAAAACGAAAAAAGACCAATCGCCACAGTTCAAACTTATGTTCTTGCAAAATATAATAATGATGTATCCAAAATGATTAAAGAAGAATTTTTCCAATGGAAAAATTTAATGAAAGAGTGCTTGATTAGTGTTTATGGAAATGAAGCTACTGATGAAGATAGTGAATATATGATGATTTTAATTGCGGGCGTTTTTATTTGTAAATATAATAACGTTCTTTCTTCATCTATTTCAACTCACTTAATGAGTGCTTCTAATTTATTTCAAAAATAATTAATCATCGCTATTTAATTCTTTTTCTAAATTAACGAAATTCTTAAAACGAGGTAGAACAAAATCAACTTTGCCTCTTTCTTTTGAAACAATTAATCCTTTATCAATAAGTATCGATTTATATGTTTGTAAATTGTCATTGCTCATTTTTAATTTTTCTATAATTTCTTTTTGTATTTTTCATTTTATGAATTCGTTTTATGTTTATATTACATTTCCCTTTTGGTCATTTCAAAAACTTTTGGTCATTGTTGGTCATTTATAGTATGTTTTGGTCATTGTTGGTCATTTCAAAAACTTTTGTTCATTTTTATTTATCATTAAATTTGTAGATTATAATAATAAGGTATAAAATGTTTGTTAGTTAGAGGTAACAAATATGAAATTCTATACTCATGGTGATAAAAATAAACCAGTAATCTTACTTATTCCAGGCACATGTTGTCATTATTCTTTATTTGATAAAGTTCTTCCTTTACTTCAAGAAAAATTTCAAACTGTTGTAGTTTCTTTTGATGGATTTGATGAATCCGAAAATACAACTTATGAATCTATGGAAGAAGAAACAATAAAAATTGAAGAATATATTAAAAATAATCTAAATGGTGAAATTCATGCAATATATGGATGTTCATTAGGCGGAAGTTTTGCAGCATATCTTGCAAAAAGAAATAATATTAAAATAAAACATATTATTTTAGGGAGTAGCGATTTAGATCACGCTAATAATTTCAACGCGTTTATTAAAGGAAAAATAATGACTCCAATTTTATATAAAATGATTCATACTCAAACTCTTCCTAATATAATAAATAAAAAGATGAAAAAATTAAAAAATGAAGATATTACTAGATATAATCAAATGAATGAATTTTTAAAATCTTTTATGGTGGATTCAATTAAAGATAAAGTATCTAAAGAAAGTATTTATAATCAATATGTTTCAGATTTAACTTCTTCAATTGGTTATAATATTGACAATGGATATACTAAAATTCATGTATTTTATGCTTTAAAAATGGGTGAAAAATATAGAAAAAGATATCTTAAGCATTTTAAGAATCCAGATATAAGAGAACAAGACATGAATCATGAAACTTTCTTTTATTGTCATCCAAATGATTGGGTAAAAGAAATTTTTGATTGTTGCTTTTAAATAAGCAACTTTTATTTTATTAAAAAAGCTAAATAGTAAGGAATAGTATAAATTTGATCTTTATATCCAATATTTCCATTAATTAATTTTATTGCACTATTAACATGATATTTATCTTTTTTATTTAAAATATCTCTTAAAGATTTAGTAGATCCATTATTTGCTTTAACTTCAATTAAAGCTAATTCATTATTTACTCTAGTGACAAAATCGATTTCAGTCTCAGAATTTTTATTATAATAATAAAGATTTTTATTATTTTTAATGAAAGCTTCTGCAATAATGTTTTCGTAAATCGCACCATTATAAATTTTAAAATCACCATTTATAACATTATCCATACTTCCTTCTTCAAGCATTGCAATAAATAATCCACTATCACAAACATACATTTTAAATATATGTTCAGATGAATTTCCATCAAGAGGTAGCTCTAAAGAATTAAGATTGTAACATAATTTTATAAGCCCAAATTCTTCAAGCCATGTAATTGCATCTCTATAATCTCTACTAGTAGCATTCTTATTAACAATTTTATATTGAAATTTTTTATTTTCTTTTGCAAGTTGTTTTGGTATTGAATTGTATACTTCTATTATTTTTCTAAGTTCAGTTTTATCAATTGTTGGTTCTTCATTTTCATTTAAATGTTTTCCAAAATCATCTTTATATTCTTCTAATTGATTTGTCAAAAAATCATGAACTTGATTCATATCATGAGTTAATAAAAATGTATTCACTGAGTCAGGCAATCCTCCAATGCACAAATATTCTTTGAAATATTTATTCATATTTTCGTGAATACTTTCATCAATTTTTTGTTTATTTATATAACAATTCTTTAAATAATCTATAATATCCAAATTAATCCCTCTTGCTAATAAATATTCTTCAAAATCCATTGGATACATAGTTACAACATATTCAAAACCAGTAGGAATTCCATAAACTTGTTTTCTATTATACCCTCTTAAGCCTATCAATGAACCAGTTGCAATAATATCAAATCTACCATCAAGCATAAATGATTTAATTGATGTTCTAGCATTTGCGCATTCTTGTAGTTCATCAAAAATTAGAACGGTTTTATTTGGAATAAATTTAGTTTTAGGAATTGCTGCAGAAATCTTTTTTATTAATTCATCAACATCTAAATCTCCATTAAAAATATTTTTTAAAGATTTAGTTATCATAAAATTCATATAAATAACACTTTCATAATTATTTTTAGCATATTCTAATGCAACAGTTGTTTTTCCAATTTGTCTTAACCCTTTTATAACGAAAGCTCTTTTTTTAATTTTATTTGATTCTTTCCAATTATAAAATTCATTATAAATTTTCTATAAAACATATTAATCTCCTCTTTTCAGCTTTTTTCAAGATGTTTTACCTCAATTTTTCAGTTTTTTTCAAGTTGAAATAATATATAAAATTTTTAAAAATTAAAATAGTAGCATATTTATGCTACTATTCTCCAATTAAGTCTACTTTTATATAATTATGTTTAATGTGAGGCAAAAATTTATCTATTAAATCACTAGTTTTTATCTTTAAAGTATAAGAATTATCACAAGGATGAAATCCTAAATATTCTTTATTTAATAAATCATTATCAATTAATAATTGAACTTTATTTTCTTTATCAAATAATAATCCTAAAGCACTTGTAAATCCTTTAAAACAATGTAAGTATTCACTTAATTTTTCATCACTTCCAAACGATAATCTAGAAGAATTAATTTGACTAGATAATTCTTTTGTTTTAAATTTCTTATCCCCAGGCATCAAAAGCAAATAAAAATTTTGATGATTTTGCGTATTTAAAAATAAATTTTTAGGAATTGTTACTCCCATTTTCTTTTCAATTAAAGAATATGTATCCATTGTAAATAATGCATCATGTTCTTTAATTTCATAAGCAATATTTAATTCTTTTAATTTTTCTAACACTTCCTTATTTTGATCCATACCTAATTTTGTCCTGAATAGAAAAGTGTAGAAACATTATTGGTTTCAATTAAAATTGAATTTTGATTAAGTGCTACAATAACTTCATCACAAATTTTATAAACTGTATCTTTTGAAATATCTTCTAAAATACATCCAATTGATCTTTCAGTTGTAATATTATTTTTATCATCTTTCCAATATCCGGTAGCTTCAAAAATAGTACATCCATCAGTGTATTTAACACAAATCTCTGTAACTTTTGTAAGGCATGTTTCAAAAGGAATTTCTTCTTTATACGTATCTTTATCGTTAGTACCTATATATAAAGTATATTTTGTAGTGTCTCCAATTAAATCTACTTTATTTTTAGATGATACTTCTACTCCGATTAATGCACACGAAATTGCTAAATTAATTCCTAATAAAACACTAATAATAATTCTAAATATTAAATTTTTATTTTTCTTTTCTTCCATATTTTTAACCTCTT
>CAVKAB010000019.1:0-12950 GCA_963653985.1 Bacteroidaceae bacterium | reverse complement strand
ATATTAATAACTTTTAAAATAAAAATGATTTTTTTATACAAAAAAATGAAATTGTGTTAATTCACTAATGATGTGAAACATTTTCTCCGATTTCCTCTAAATTATGTCTTATTCTTTTTAAAGAGTCAATTTCAACTTGATTCGGAGACTTCAATCCAAGTACAAAACGAGGCATATTATTGTATTTATTCATCCAACGACATCCTTGTGCTTTTAAATCTTCTAAAGAATAGAACTTTAAGTTTCTATAAAATTTTTCTTGATCTATTCTATGACTTCTTTCAACTTTTCCGTTATGTTCTGGAGTTCTTGGACGAATCAAATGGTGCAAAATTTTGTTTCTAGCAAGAAAAGAATCCAAAAAACTAAGTTTATTATTTCCTTCTTTTTTACGTGCTTTGTCACTGAATTCAAAACCATTATCAGTTTGAATTTCTAATGGTTTATATTGAAAAAACTTAATGGCAGCAGCGATTGCTTTAACTGTTTCATACATTGAATGTTCATTTGTATAATACAAAAATCTTTTCCTAGAATGTTCATCTAAAACTGTATATTGATAGAATTTTTCATCTTTTAAATCATCAGTTTTACATTCACTTGGAACGTATTTAACATCAACTTGCCATTTCACACCAACTTCTTTAGGAGTATCATATGGATTATTATGCTTTTTCTTTTTGTTAGTTACATATTTTTTAAGTAGATTATTTCTTGAAAGCACCCTTAAAACAGTCATATAGCATGGCTTAAAGGAATTATTTGAAGTTTGTAATTGTAACCAAATTTCAAATGTTGTTTTATCTGGAGATCTTCTCCTAATATCTAAAATTTTTTTAATGTCTTCTTCAGAGTAAGTGTTTGGTGGAAGAGTATGTGGTTTATGAGATTCTAAACTCAAGCTTTCTTCACACGGATTCTCTTTATATTTCTTAACCCAGCGATAAGCAGATGTCCTAGAAGTATGATAATAACTACAAGTCTTTCTATAGCTCCATCCTAAATTAAGAATTGCATTAACAACAGCTTTTCTTTGTGCAAAATCACTAGATGATTTTGTATCATTTTGTGATAATATATTCATTGATAGGTATCCTCCTTATAATTTGGTTCCAAATATATTATAAATCGGATGCCTATTTTTTATTAGACATTATGTTTCACATCATTTGTTATAGAACATCAATAACTAATTAATGAGTTTTGAGATTATCAAAGTAAGAATAAGCTTCTTTTAAATCAAGTTCCATTTGTTCTACTAAAGATTTAACACTATCAAACTTATATTCATTTCTAACTTTATCAACAAAATAAACTTCTACATTCTTATCATAGATTGAAGAATGGAAATCAAAGATATATGTTTCAATAGTAATATTTCCATCATCTTTAATCGTTGGGGATACTCCAACATTAGTTAAAGATTCATAAATCTTACCATCGAGTTTTATATAAGTTAAATAAACTCCATTTTTAGGTAAACAATAGTTAAAATCTAGTTGAATATTAGCAGTTGGGAATCCAAGTTCTTTACCAATTCCTTTGCCTTTAATAACTTTACCTTTAATTCTATATTTATGCCCTAAATGTCTATTAGCTTCTTTTACGTCTCCTTCTTCGATTTGTTTTCGAATAATTGTAGATGCAATTTTATCACCTTTATGATCTAAAACAAAATTTAAAACACAAAGATTTGGAAATACATTTTTTAAATAGCAAACATCACCTTGCGCTTTATAACCGAATTTAAAATCTGGTCCACAGAATATTTTATACGCATTTAACTTTTTTAAATAATTTTCAACGAAATCCTTATAATTTGTTTCTTTTAATTCATCGTTAGCATCTAAAATAACAATAAAATCTACTCCCAATTCTTCTAAATATTCAATTTTATCATCAATATTAGTTAAATAATTACCTTCTCTTTTTAAAGATTTAGAAAAAGTTAAAATTCCAAGTTTTCCTTTGGTATTTTGACGTGCAAATGAAATAAGTTGAGCATGTCCAATATGAACTCCATCAAAATTTCCTAAAATCAAACTACTTTGTGGTTCTAATTCTTTTACATCTTTTAAAGATTTAATATATATTTTTTCCATAGATTTTAATTATACAAATAACTCCCTTTAATGTTAAGAAAAAAGACCAATTTTTTTGGTCTTTTCCTTACTTTTTCATGTTTTCAATATCTTCTTCGTCTTTTTGAATAGCTTCTTCAACTCTTTGAGCTTTAAAGAAAGTATCATCGAGAACAAAGCTGACTTCTGGAATTCTTCTTGTATGAATCTTTTTTGCAAGTGATGATCTAACATATCCTTTTAATTTATTTAATTTTTCAATGTTTTTCTCACCATTATTGAAGAAAGATACATAAACTTTTGCGTAGCTTCTATCACTAGAAACTTTAACATCAGTAATAGTTAAAAATCCAATAGTTTCGTTTTTAATTTCGTATTGAACAATTTCTCTAATTGCTTTTTGAATATCAGCAATTAATCTTTCATTATTATTACTCATTTCCTTCAACCATTTCGTATGCTTCAATTAAATCGCCTTCATGGACATCATTGAAATTAGCAATTTTAATACCACATTCAAAGCCTTGTTTAACTTCTTTAGCGTCATCTTTGAATCTCTTTAATGAATCAAGTTCACCTTCATAAATGATAACACCATCTCTAATTACACGACATTTTGCAGTATTTTTAATTAATCCATCAACAACCATACATCCTGCAATAGCACCAACTTTAGAAACTTTGAAAACATTTCTAACTTCAGCTTGTCCAAGAACTTTTTCAACTTCTTCTTTCTTGATTTTACCTTTAATTGCGTCTTCAACTTCTTCAATTAAAGCATAAATAATTCTATGTAATCTAATTTCAATCTTTTCTTCTTCAGCTTTCTTTCTAACAATTGCACTTGGTCTAACATTAAATCCATAAATAATAGCACCACTTGCAGTTGCAAGTAAGATATCACTTTCAGTAATTGCACCAGCTGCAGCACGAATAATATTAATCTTAACTTGATCATTGTTTAATTTTTCAAGTGAAGATTTAATAGCTTCAGCAGTACCTGCACTATCAGCCTTAATAAGTAAATTAATTTGAGCAAGTTGTCCTTCGTTAATTTTATCGTATAAATTATCTAAATTAACAACTTGAGATTGGCTTCTTTCTTCTTGAGTACGTTTAAGTTGACGTTTTTCAGCAATTTCACGTGCTTGTTTTTCAGTAGGGAAAGCCATAAAACGATCACCAGCTAAAGGAACATCACTTAATCCAATAACACTAACTGGAGTTGAAGGTAATGCTTCTTTAACAACTTGTTTATATTCATTTGTCATTCTTCTAACTTTACCATAAGTAGTACCAACAACAACGAAATCGCTAGAAGTTAAAGTACCATTTTGAACAATTAATGTAGCTTTAGGACCTTCACCTTTATCTAATGAAGCTTCTAAAACTGTACCAATTGCATAACGTTTTGGATTTGCTCTTAATTCTAACATTTCTGCTTGAACAAGAATAGTTTCTAAAAGTTCATTAATACCGATCTTTTTCTTAGCACTAATTTCACAAGTCATAACGTCACCACCATATTTTTCAGCGATAACATCATGTTGCATAAGTTCATTTATAACTTTTTCAGGATTTGCACCTGGAACATCAATTTTATTAATTGCAACAATAATTGGAACTCCTGCAGCTTTTGCATGATCAATAGCTTCAATTGTTTGAGGCATAACACCATCATCAGCAGCAACAACTAAAATAACAATATCAGTAACACTTGCACCACGAGAACGCATCGCACTAAATGCTTCATGCCCTGGAGTATCAATAAAAGTAATCTTTTTACCATTACAAGTTTTTTGATAAGCACCAATTTCTTGAGAAATACCACCAAATTCAGCTTCTGCTAAAGAAGAATTACGAATAGCATCAATTAATGTTGTTTTACCATGGTCAACGTGTCCCATAATAGTAACAACTGCTGGACGTTCAACTAAATCTTCTTCTTTATCATTAATACTGATTTTTTCAAAATCTTCTTCATCAACTATTTCTTCTTTTTTAAAGTCATAGCCATATTCAAGACAAATTTCTCCAATTGTTTCATCATCAAGATAATTATTAATTGTAACTAGTTTCTTTTGTAAGAATAATTTTTTAATAATATCACTTGGATTTACATTTAATTCTTTAGCAAGTTCTCCAACAGTAAGAGATTTTGTAAAAACAAATACTTGATCATGGACTTTATTTAAAAATTTATCCTTCTTTTGATTTTTTGCTGGAACATTACTTTCACGATCGAATTTTTTTGTATTTTTCTTCATTTACATACCTCCTACTCATTGTAAATTTCTATTTTAATTTAAGAAATAATTTCATTCTTTCATAGACTTCATCTGGAACTGTAATTCCAAGACTTCTATCTAATACTTTTTTCTTTTTTGCAGTTTCGATAACTTCTGCATCTTTTTTAATATAAGCACCTCTTCCGTTTGCTTTATATGACATATCTAATAAAACTTCACCTGTAGGAGTCTTTACTACTCTGAATAAATTCTCCTTAGGTAAAACTTCATTAGTTACAACACACTTTCTTTGAGGAATTTTTTTCATTATTAATCCTCATACATATCGTCGGTGTCATATTCACTATAATCATCGTCGCTATCATCAAAATCTTCATCATCGAAATCATCTTCGAATTCTTGAAGTTCATCATCTGTATAAATAGACATTTTTGGAGAAATTGAAATTTCTTCATCTTTATCGTCTTTTTTGTCTTCTTTTTTAGCTTTTTTCTTATTTGGTTTTTCACTTGGCTTTGATTTCTTTTCACTTTCAAGTGATTTTTCAAGTTCATCTAAAGTTGTTGTTGTAGAAACTTCTTTATGTTCAACTGGTTCAACTTTCTTAACTTGAACTGGTTTTTCAACTGTTTCTTCCTTCTTTTCTTCAACTTCAGGCATTTTAATCTTGATTTCAATTGGTGCTTTTGGTTCATTACTTTCTTCTTCATCACTATTAACACCATCAAGATTTAAACTTGCTTCATAAGCTTCTTTTGCTTTTCTTTCTTCTTCAACTTGAGCTTTATAAGCTTCGTTATATTCGATTGATTTTTCTAAGAATTGTTTTCTTTCAGCTTCTTTCTTATTTTCTTCATCTTCTAAAACAAATTGTTCAATTGTTTTATATTCTTTAATGCCTCTTTCTTCAAGTTCACTTTCATTATAGATGAATACTCCTCTTAAACCCATCATCTTCTTTAATAAAGATGGATTTAATCCTCCACTGATTGCAACTCCTGCTGTGTCTCCTTTACAAACAACAACTGCAGATTCATTACCTTCTTCATCTGTTGAGAAATTAACACCAATAACTTCAGCTGGTTTTAAGATTTCTGCTAAGAATAAACCTCTATTTTCTTTATATAAGAAAACATCAATATGTTCTTTACCGCCAATATTTGAAACAATTTTTTGAATTCTATCGCCATTTTTACCAATACATGCACCAACTGCATCAACGTTTGGATCATGTGATAAAACTGCAACTTTAGCTCTTTTACCTGGGAATCTTGCAATAGCTTTAATTTCAACAGTACCATCATGAATTTCACTAACTTCATCTTTAAAGACTTCTTTTAAAAATTCAGGACATGATCTACTTGCTTCAATTAAGCCATCTCTTTTATTTCCAGTTGAAATGCCTTTTACATAAACTTTGATAAGATCACCATTTTTAAATTGTTCATTACCAATTAAATCTTTATGTTGTAAAGTAGCACTTGCTCTATCAAGTAATTTAACAATAACAATTCTACCATCAGCTTTTTCAACAACCCCACTCATATTAGTATGGATTTTGTCTTCAAAAACTTTTGCTAAAACTTCTTTTTCTGATTCAGAAATCTTTTGTTTAAAAGCACCAATAAATTTATCAACATCTCTTTTATTGAATGTATTTTCAAAATCAAATGGAGTTTCATAGAAATCACCAACTTTAATTTTTGGGAATTCTTTTTTAGCGTCTTCTAAACAAATTTGTAATGCATCATCAGTAATATCATCATCACTTGCAACAACTTCTTTTTGAACAAATGTATTAATAATACCTTTATCTAAATTAGCATCTACTCTAACTTTAATTGCATCTGGTTTAACATATTTTGGTTCTTCTGGTTCACCAGCTTCATTTAATTTAACAACTCTTTTAATTTTTGTTTTAGTATGGACGACTCTAGAATCATCTTCAATTTTCTTATTAATAGCAAAAGAGAAAGCATATTTTAAAGCTTCTTCAATTTTTTCTCTTTCAATTCCTTTTTTATTTCCAAGTTCTAAAACAGCAGCTGCAAAAGCACTTTTTTTCATTTTTATATATTCTCCTAAAATTTAATTGCAAGATTACAACGATCAATATCCTTTAATGGAATTAATGCGTGTATAGTTCTAGTTTTTTCCTTATAATCAAGTGAAATATTAGTATCATCAACTGCTACTAAATCACCTTCTAAATTATTTAAACCCTTAAAAGGATTCTTGATGTGGATTGAAATATATTTCCCAACATATTTAGAAATATCTTCAATTTTGATTGGTTTTTCTGCTCCTAAAGATGAAACATCTAATGTATATGGTGTCTCTGATTTATCAATTTCATCTAATAAATCTGAAATTGAATTACTTACTTTAATAATATCATCAAGGCTTATTGGTTCAACACGATCTACTATAATCTCAAGAGTTAGACCTTTTTTTGAATTAAATTCCTTTATTGAATAAAGACTATATCCATCTTTTGCTAAATGTTCTTCTACTTTGGACTTTATTAAAATTAAATCCATCGAATCCTCCTAACTAAAAAAATATGATGCTTTTTAGCACCTAGAATAATTTTATAATATTTAAACTTCATTATCAATTATTTTTATAAATAAAAAAGAAGGTTAATTAACCTTCAATTTTACTTTCTCTTTCAACTTTTTCTAAATTTTTAATTCTATTTTCTAAGCTTGGATGGCTTGCTTTACAGAATTCTAAGACTGGGTTATAAGATAATAATCCATAATTTTTCTTAGTTAAATTAATTAAAGATAATTTTAAATCACTAGCGTATCCATTTCTTGCAGCAACTGAATCAGCTTCATATTCATGTTTTCTAGAAATAACATTTCCAATGATTGAAAATAATACTGTAAATAAATCAATTAATTCACCTGCAAATAAAAACATAATTGCAAAGTTTTGAGAACTAAATCCTAAATCAAGTGATAAATTTGTAGGAAGAGTAGAAACATACATGAGCATTACCATACAAATAACATTAATAAAACTTAATGGTAATGATTTTAAGTTATGTTTACATTTAGCGTGTCCAAGTTCATGTGCAAAAACTGCAACTATTTCATTTGGAGTATGATTTGCAATTAAATTATCATAGATAACAATTCTTCTAGATTTACCACTACCTGCAAAATAAGCATTTTCTTTAGTAGATCTTTTTGATTCATTAACAACGTATATTCCTTCTACTTTAAAATTATTTTTATTCATTAAATCTAATAATTTAGTTTTTAATTCTCCATCTTCAAGGGGTGTAAATTTATTACGTAATTTTGCAAAATAAGGGAATAAAAATTGAATTAAGAATGTTACTAAAATAAAAATTACAATACATAAGATAACTGCAGCCCATGCAGGTAAAATAGAATATAATCCAAAGAAACTAAATCCAATTAAAAATGAAACAATAGCATTTAAAATAAATCCAAAAATTTCATCCATAATAAATGTTCCTATCTTTGTTTTATTAAATCCATATTCTTCTTCTATTTTATAGGTATCAATTGCGTCAAGTGGAATCTTAATAATAAAATCAATTCCTTGAGCAAAAAGTAAAAGAATAATAAGTTGAACAATCCAATTAGAGTCAACAAGATTTAAAATAAAAGCAAAAGAGTCAAGTCCAATAAGAATAAAAATTGGAATACTAGAAATAATATCTGCAACTAATCCAAACTTCATCTTAGTATTTAAATATTTTTGCCATTTTTCATATCCTTCTTCTTTCGTTAAATATTCTAAACTTTGAGGGACTTTTCTTTTTAAACTAACAATCTTTAAAATATCAAAAAATACAGTTATTATTAAGTTAACACTTAAAATAACTAAAAATAAAACTTTATAATTCATATTAACCTCACTAAAGATATATTGAACTTATTAATAAAAAATATCAATAAATATCTTTTAAAAATAGAAAAATAAGAAGATCTTTTAAATCTTCTTACATAAATATTTATTAATATTTTTCTTGATGTATTCATCTGCTTTTTTTAAAACATTCTTATCACTTTCAAATGTTAATAAATTTAAAGCGTCATTTAACTCATAAAATTCAATATGATTAACTTCATCATCATGGAGATCAATTGCGTCTTTTGATTCATCATTAAACGCTACAAAGAAAATAACTTCTTTAATAACGTCTTTATCTTTATAAGGTTTATATTTAATTGATTCTCTAAAATTAATATCAATATTAACATTTAAAGATGTTTCTTCTTTAATTTCACGTAAGGCAGTTTCTTGTTCACTTTCATTATTTTCAACATGTCCTTTACATAATGAATAATGTCCTAAATTCATCTTTTCAATTAAATAATATAATTTATTATCTTTAATTCTAAAGATAACTGCTCCACAACTCTTCTCATTTTTAACAAAATCTTTATCAACTATCTTACTTAAGGTAGTTTCACTTGGATCTTTATAATAATCATCTAAATAAGAATAATGTTTACCTTTATATTTAAATCCTACAATCATATCCATTGTAACATTTTCAGCTGCTTTAAAAATATTCTTCTCTACTTGATCATTATAATCTTTTTGGAGTTTAGAAATTAAATATTTAGTAGCAAGTCTTTGACTACCTCCACCTCCATTATCACAAACAGCACAATTTTCAGTAAATCTACAAGCACATTGAATAAATTCAAGATTATGGTAATTTCTAAATGCAATAATATCTTTTTCTCTAATAAAATACATTGGTCGAATAAGTTCCATTCCTCCATAATTTGTACTTTTAAGTTTAGGAAGCATTGTTTGGAATGATCCACTATTTAATAAATTCATTAAAGTAGTTTCAATAACATCGTCATAATGATGTCCTAAAGCAATCTTATTACATCCATATTTTTCTGCTAAATTATATAAAGCACCTCTTCTCATCTTAGCACATAAAAAGCAAGGTGATTTAGTTTGACTATTAGCAATTTCAAAAATATCAGTATTTTCAATAACTGCAGGAACTCCTAAGATTTTAAGGTTATTTTTAATAACTTGAAGATTAATTTCATTATATCCTGGATTCATTACAAGATAAGTAACTTTAAATGGGAAATCACTATATTTTTCAAGTTGCATAAAAAGACGTGCCATAACCATTGAATCTTTTCCACCACTAATACAACAACAAATATGATCATTTGGTTGAATTAAATCATACTTTTTAATCGCTGCAACAAATTTAGACCATAATTTCTTTCTAAATTTACGGGTAATTGATTGTTCAAATTGATCCATTTCTTTATGAGGTTTTGTTTCTTCTATTTCTTCACTTATTTCTAATTCTTTATTTTCTTCCATTTATTTAACCTCCTTTAAACATTTAATTAATTCATCTAGTTCTTCTTTTTGTACTAATTCACTTAAAGATATTCTAAATGAACTAGATGCTCTTTTTTTATCTTTATAAATACTAAATATAATTTTACTTGGAGTATTTTTAATACTACAAGCACTTTTTTGAGATATACAAATATCTTTATTAGATAGATATTCTACTACTTTATATGCAGGAATATTACTAAATGATAAATTAATAATATAAGGATTAGAGAATGAATTAATCATTAATCCTTTAATATCTTTAATATTATTAATTAAATAATCATGTAATTCACTTACTTTTTGGTAATTTTCATTCATATTTTGATATGCAAGAAATAATGCTTTATTAGTAGAAGCAAGTAATCCTAAAGCAGGGGTACCACTTCTATAGATAGAATTACTTTCTCCTCCTTCAATTAAAGGAGAAAGAATAGTAGATTTTTTCTTAATTAAACATCCAGTCCCAATTATTCCTCCAAATTTATGAGGTGCAAAAGAAACTAATTCTAACTCATTAAAATCAATATTAAATTTACCTACTCCTTGCGTTGCATCTACTAAATAGTGGCAGTTTGGATTAGTTTCTTTAATAATACTTGCAATCTTTTTATAATCATGAATAAATCCTGTTTCAGATTCTACTAAAATAGTAATTACTAAAATAGTGTCGCTAGTTAATTTATTCTTCAAATCATTAAAATCAATTTCTCCATTATCTTGTGTAGCGATAAATTCGATGATAAATCCTTGATTTTTAAGTTGTCCTAAACATCCATTTACACTACTATGTTCTACTTCACTTACTAAGATTTTTTTACCATATCCTGAATAGCTCTTGCAAATCCCTTTAATTGCAAGATTATTACTTTCAGTAGCACTTGAAGTGTAAATTATATCGTAATCATCGTTTAATTTTAAAATTTCTTTATTTGATTTATCAAGTTCAATAAACCTATTTTTACTTCTTTTACCTTCTTTATGAGTTGAATTATAATTTCCAATAAATTCAAGTTCAGTTTTAACTAATTCATCTAAAACCTCTTTTTTAGCTGGATAATTACTAGCGTAATCTAAATAAATCATATTATTTATTTTCCTCACTTCTGAAAGTATCTTTAGTTAAATCTTTAATGACTTCACTTGCAATAAGTAATCCTGCAGCTGCAGGGCAAAATGCGTTACTTCCTGGAGTAGATCTTTTTTTAGATCCTAAACGATCCCCTTTTTCAAGTAATGAATCACTAGAATAATCAATATTTTCATCACTTAAAGGAGTAAATGGTTCTTCTTTACTATAAACTACTTTTAAATGATTAATTCCTCTTTTCTTTAATTCTCTTCTTAAAACTTTACATAATGGATCTACACTAGTTTTTGTAATATCACTTACCATAAATCCCATTGGATTAATCTTATTTCCTGTTCCAGTTGATGAAATAAGAGGGATATTTAACTCATTTGCTTTTAAAATAATTGCAATTTTAGCACTTACTGTATCAATTGCATCTACTATATAATCAAAAGAAGAAAAATCAAAAGTATCAATATTAGATGGTAAAATAAAAGATTTAATCTTATTAACCTTACACTTAGGATTAATTTCTTTAATTCTTCTTTCCATTACATCTACTTTATATTCTCCAATTGTGGAATGTAATGCGACGATTTGACGGTTTAAATTAGATAAAGATACCTTATCATCATCGATTAAAGTAACTTCCCCAACACCACTTCTTACTAAAGCTTCTACGACGTATCCTCCAACTCCTCCGATTCCAAATATTGCAACGTGTTTTAAAAATAATGATTCTATAGATTTTTTTCCATATATTAATTCAGTTCTTATAAATTGATTCATACAAGCAAAAATTATAATAAAATTTAAATCATTTTACTACAAATTTATCTTATTATTTTACTATCTTTATTACTTTATAAATACTAAATATATACTTATTTATTACTTTTTCTTTTATATTTAAAATATAGGAAAAATATTACTATTGAAATAATAATTCCAAAGATATTGATGATGTATTTATTATTCTCTCCTACAAAGTATCCAAAGATAATAATAATTACCATCATAAGGGCACTTAAAGCAATTGATAAATCAATAAATTTTAATCCTTTAAGCAATAAATCATGCTTTTTATTAGATTCAAATAATCCTTCAATTGAAGAAAAGATTTCTACTAAATAAACGATTAAATATACAATAAATTTAGCTAATCCTAAATGGATATCAACTGGACTTATAACAAATTCAATAATCCAATAAATAAGATATGATAATGATCCACAAAATAAGAATATTCCATAGAATAAGAAATATTTTAACTCTTCTTCTTCAGTTAAATTCTTCTTATATCCAATAAAAAAGATACCTTTTGCAAGAATAATAAAAATAGAGTAGATAATTGAAGGAATTAAAAATGTATCTAAATATCCAATTAAAGAACCTATCTTATATATTAAAATCGCAATATTTAATCCTATAGTACAATTATTAATAACATTAACTTTCTTTAAATATTCAATTTCTTTAATGTGGTGTTTGATTTCTTCTTTTCTTTCTTTTATTTCTTCATGTTTTTCTTTAATTTCTTCTTTAATTTCTTCTCTTCTTTCAGCTCTTTCTTCGATTTTTTCTTTAATATCTTCCTTTATTTCTTCTTTTTTAATTTCTCTTTTTTCTTTTATTTTATCTATTTTTTCTTGATTCATACATTTCTTCTATTTCTTTTAAATATTTTTTAGCGAGTTTAAAATCTACTACTTGAATTGATTTATCAATATTTATTAATTTCTCAATCTCATAATATTTATCAAATTTAACATTAATTGATCCTAAATATTCATCCATTTGAGAAATTACTACAAAAGATAATCCATATTCATTAATCTTATGGAATGTTAAATAATCTGGATTTAAAGATTGATCAATTTCGTTAAACACTTCTTCTTTAATAACTTCAATAATATGATCATTTAAAAAAGAATAGAATATTCTTAATTTTTCTTTTAAATCATTTAAAGATTTAACAATTCTAATCTTATAATCTAAATATTTTGGATCATTAATCATTAATACTTTATTTTCATTAGATGTATCAAGTTTAATAATAAATTTATAATCATCATCAATAAATAAAGATTCTCTTTCTATTACATTTTTTAAGTGGCATTCTTGACACTCTTCTAAAAATAAAGAATCATCATAAATAGATTTTACTAATTCAATATT
>CAVKAB010000018.1:0-13120 GCA_963653985.1 Bacteroidaceae bacterium | reverse complement strand
TCAAGTGATGACTCAGATGATGATTCAGAATCTGATGATAGTGATGATTCAAGTGATAACGATAATACAGATGATGATTCAACATTTGATGGAAAAGTTTATGACACTAATGGAAATGAAATTACAAGTGGAAGTGCTAATGTTTCATTTAAATATGGACATCAAACTACTACAAAAACACTTTCGGCTGCATATTTAATTGATGGAGTTACTGTTAATATTACAAAAGGTGATTATACAAGTGCTTCAAGTTCATCTAACCAAGTTGTTTTCTTAGTTATTAATGGAGGTACATTAAATATTGAAGGCACTACATCCACATTAGTTAATGTTTATAAATCAGGTAGTGCTGCAAGTAATGGACAAGTTAGCGATGATTATAATTTTTATGGGATTAATTCTGGAATTGTTGTAGCAGGAAGTAATTCAAAAGCTAATATTAAATATGCATATATTGAAACATCAAGTAATGGATCAAATGCTGTTGTTGCTACTAATAGTGGAGTAATTGATATTCAAAATAGTACTATTAAAACAACAGGAAGTGCGGGTAGTAGAGGCTTACATACAACTTATGGAGGAGATATCACTGCAGATAATGTTTCAATTACTACCCAAGGAGCATCATGTGCAAGTTTAGCAAATGATCGAGGAGGAGGAACAATTGTTGCATCTAATATGACTTTAGAAACTAATTCTAATGGATCTCCACTTGTATATTCTACTGATTCTATTACAGTTACTAATTCAAAAGGATCAGCTAATAAAGCTCAAATGGTAGTAGTAGAAGGTGGATCAAGTGCAGATTTAACAAGTTGTGTATTCTCTTGTTCAGGTGATGGAAATAGAACAGGTACTAGTGATAGCAATTCTTCTACTCATACAATTGATAAAGGTGGAATCTTTATTTATCAATCTTTCTCTGGAGATAGTGAAGAAGGTACTGATTATTTTACAGCAAGTGATTGTACATTTACTGTTTTAAATAGTAATGTTCCAATGTTTTATTCTACAAATATTACTGCAGTAATTACTTTAAGTAATAATACATTTATTCAAAATTCTACATCAGATTATTTATTAATGGCAGAATCTACAAATCAATGGGGACAATCAGGTAAAAATGGCGCTAGTGTAACAGTTAAATTATCTTCTCAAGATTGGGATAAATCTAAAACCTATTGTGGATCTACATCAAATATTTCTTATAAATAAAATTTATATAGTTATTCTCTTTTGGGATAGCTTTTAATTTACTTAAAAACTTATTTATTAACTAGTTCATAATATAGTTATTTAACTTGTTTATGAACTAGTGTATAATATAGTTAATAAGAGGTAAAGTAATGGAAGTTAGAAAAGAAATAAGTTTAATTTGTGAAGTATTAAAGATGACAGAACAAGAACTTGCAGATATTTTAGATGTAACTTATGAAACAATTAATAATTGGAAAAATAATAGAAAAATAATAGATTCTACAAATTTAGAAAAACTTTATTCTTTTGCATATAAAAATGGAATTAGATTTAATAAAATTTATGAACAATTCTATAAAGAAGATTTTTATGAAGATAATGAAGTAATTTTATTTCATGGTGCTAAAAAATCATTTTCGCTACCTATTGATTTTGAGACTAATTCAAAGAAGAAAAATGATTTGGGGATTGGTTTTTATATGGGTGAAACATTCGATCAAACTGCAAATTATATAAGTTCATTTGGTACAAATAGTATTTATTGTTTTAGATTAGATTTGAATAATTTAAAAATATATAAATTTGAAGTAGATAACGATTGGGTTATTGCAATTGCGTATTTTAGGGGTTGGATTGATGAATATAAAAACTCGAAAATAGTTCAAAATATTTTAAATAAAATTGAAAATTGTGATGTTATAATTGCTCCAATTGCAGATAATCGAATGTTTGATATTATTTCTGATTTTATTGAAGGAAATATTACTGATGAACAATGTAGACATTCACTTGCTGCTACCAATCTTGGTTTGCAATATGTCTTAAAATCTAAAAAAGCAGTTAATAATTCATATTTCATTCAAGAAATGTTTCTATCTAATAGAGAAAGAGAAGAATGCTTTAAAAATAGTAAATTATTAGAAAATGATGGAGTACAAAAAGTAAAATTAGCAAAAATAGAATATAAAGGAAAAGGAAAGTATTTTGAGGAGTTAATAAAATGAAGCCATTAAGTTCACTTGAGATTAAATTATGTCAAAAACAAGCAAAAATCTTTGAAGAATCAGTTAATAAAACTGAATATAGTTCTTTAATATTTATTAGAAGATTTATGTTTTCTTCGATTGCTAAATTATTTGATAATCAAAGATTTATGTTTACTACAATTTCAAATGAAGATGTTTTTGATATTTTAGATGAAGAATTTGGAAAATCTTCATATGGAAAAGAGAAATATTCAAAAGATGAAATGTTTTGGATTGGTTATATCTATAGATGTCTTTGTATTAAATATAATTTATCAAGCAAAGCGGTATTTAGGTTATTTAACGCTAAAGAAATAGTGAAATATTATTATATTGGGCATACTTTTGATATTGTTGATTGTGCTGAAAGAATGATGGAGAAAATTAATTATGATGATTCTCCTATTGAAGAAAGAGCGTATAAAATTATGAAAAGATTAATTTTTGAAGAAAGATTATATAAAATGATTGGCCAAAATGTAGATGTTACAATTGATCATCCTTTAGGAAGTAATGAAGATAATGTGATTTATGCCCAAAACTATGGATATATTAAAGAATTAAAATCATTAGATAAGTATCAAGAAGTTTATGTAATTGGAGAGAAAAAACCTTTAAAAGAATTTAAAGGAAAAGTTATTGCAATTATTAAGCGAAATGATGATAACGAAAATAAATTGGTAGTGTGTAAATCAAATAAAAACTATACTAAAGAAGAAATATTAGATATGGTTAATTTTAAAGAAAAAGACTTTAAAAATAAAATAATAATGTTAAATTAATAGATATGGAAGAAAGAAAAGTAGATGAAGAAATTAAGTTAATTCCTTATTATCCTAACGATGAAATATCTTTAAAATGGTATCAAGATAAAGAAGTAGTAAAACAAGTGGATAATAAAGATTCTATTTATAATTTAGATTTATTACATAAAATGTATGAGTATTTATTTAATAATGGAGATTTATTCTATATTGAGTATAAAGGTGTTTTAGTGGGTGATGTTACTTTAAAAAATGATGGGGAAATTGCAATTGTAATTTCAAAAGAATATGAGAATAAACATATTGGAAGAAAAGTTATTAAAGAAATTATTAAACTTGCTAAAGAAAAGAATATGAAAGTTGTAAAAGCAAATATTTATTCTTTTAATATCCAAAGTCAAAAGATGTTTTTAAATGTAGGATTTAAAAAAGTTAAAGATGAATGGTACGAATATAAATTATAAAATAAATTTATTTAGTATTTTCAATAATATTATCTAGTAAGATGTGTAAATATTTATGAGCGTTTTCTTTAGAACATGAAGGATCTTTTATTGCAATATATTGCCATAATAAAAATAATGTATTGCTATATTGATCTGCAAGTAATTCATTTGGAATGCTTTTTCTTTTTGCGTCAGGACAATTTTTAAAAATTAAACGCATATAATTATTCAAAAAATTTCTAAAAGATGAAAACATATATCCAACTTCAGTATTATTTTTTAATATTTTATGAATAATTTCATTATTATTTTTAGTGAAATCATAGATTCTATCAAAATAAATAAATAACATTTCATTTTCTTTAGCGTGATAATATTCATCTAATTTAATATCTTTAGATAGAGAAATCCAACAATAATTTAATAAATCATACTTATCTTCAAAATAATTATAAAAAGTTGAACGTGGATAACTTGTTAATTCACATAATTCACTGATTGTTATTTCTTCAAAAGATTTTAAAGATAGAAGTAGAATCATTTTATCTTTAAATATTTCTAATGTTCTATTTATTCCTTTAGTTAATGGTTTATTTAAATCATATTTCATAAATTTACCTACACTTTTTAATATTTGTCCAACTTTAAACAAAATATGTTTTTTGTTAATTGTTAGATTATTAAATTAACTTTAATATAAATTTGAAAGTTTTACAAGTGTCCAAATTTATTCACTTGTACAATTAGGAGGATTTATGAGTATTGCAGTTATTACTGGAGCATCTTCAGGACTTGGAGTAAGTTATGTTGATGCAGTTATTAAATTATTTCCAGAAATTAATGAGTTATGGATTATTGCAAGAAGAAAAGAAAAATTAATTGAAGTTTCTAAAAAATATCCAAATAAGAAATTTGAAATTATCTCAATGGATTTATCAAAACTTGAAGATTATCAAGAATTAAAAGATAAATTAGAAAGAGATAAACCTAAAATTAAAGTGTTTATTAACGATGCAGGTGTTGCAAGTGGCGGGAAATTTATTGATATGCAACTTGAAAATATGTTGAAAATTATTGATTTAAATTGTAAAGGTGCAACAATTATCACAAAAATATGTTTACCATATATTGAAGAAAAAGGAACAATTTTAGAAGTTTCATCAACATCAGCATTTATTCCTAATACTAATTTAATTGTATATTGTGCATCAAAAGCATATTTATCATCTTTATGTTTAGGGTTAAGAGAAGAACTTAAAAATAAACATATTAATGTATGTGCAATGTGTCCTGGATTTATGATTACAGAAATGACAAAAGATGGATTAACTAAAAAACAAAATCTTTTACCAGTTATAAATGTAAATAAAGCTGCAATTAAATCTTTAAAAGCAGCTAAAAAAGGGAAAGCAGTTTATACAACAGGTTCTTTTTATAAGTTTTATAGATTATTAACTAAATTAATACCACATACATTTTTAATTAAATTTACTGGTTTGGGTTAATTTTCTTTTCAATTGGAGAAATAATATGGATAAGAAAGTAGCGATAATTACTGGAGGAGGAAGTGGACTTGGACTTGCAAGTGCACTTGAAATTGGTAAAAAAGGATATGCAATTTTGATTTTAGGAAGAAATAAAGAAAAATTAAAAGATGCACAAAAAGAATTAAGCATAAATAATATTGAAAATTATTCACTTGAATGTGATGTTTCAGATAAAGTAAGTGTTAGAAATGCTTTAAAATACGCTAAAACCTTAGGGGAAATTTTTGTTTTAGTTAATGCTGCAGGAGTTGCACCTCCAAAAGTTAAAGATGAAACAAAAATTATTGAAATAAATGCTATTGGTACATTACTAACTAATGAGATATTTCATAAGGAAATGAGTAAAAATGGATGCATTATTAATATTGGAAGTGTTTGTGCTTATGAAATACCACGTATTTTAAGACCTAAAAGAATATTCAATTTATTTGAAAAGAATAAAGAAAAATGTTTTAAAAAAATTGTAAAATTATCAAGGATTTTAGGAAAGAAAAACGCACCAAATATTGCATATGCTATTAGTAAATGTTTTGTAGTGTATTATTCAAAAAAAGTGTCTAAAAGATTTTATGATTATAATCAAATTAGAATTTTATCAATATCCCCATCTAATTTTTTAACAGAAATGGGGAAAGATGATTTAAATAAAAGACCAAAAGAAGTTTTAAAATATTTAGAAAAACAAGCAATAAATAAAAGTGGAAATCCCCAATCTTTAGGATATTTAGTAGCATCTTTAATTGATCCTAAAATTGAACAATTAACAGGAACTGATATTCATATGGATGGAGGATGGTATGATTATAATAAAGGAAAAGTGAGGTGGTAATATGAAAATTGTATATTTTTCTGCAACGGGTAATTCTAAATATGTTGCTTTATCTTTAGTAAATAAAGAAAACTGTTTTTATATGCCTGATTTATTAAATAAAGAAGAAATTATCCTTGAAGATGATGTGGTAGGAATTGTTTCACCTGTTTATTTTTGGGGACTTCCTGAAATTACTAAAGAATTTTTAAAGAAAGTGAAGATAAAAGCTAAGTATTCTTTTTATATTTCTACTTATGGAACAACAAGTGGGATGAGTGCAAAAATGGTAAAAGAATTAAATCATCAAATTGATGCATTTTTTTCAATTAGAATGGTAGATGTTTGGACTCCTATTTTTGATCTATCTACTAAAGATAAAGTAAAAAAGTGGGAAAAACACACTGAAAATGATTTAAATGAAATAAAAAAGCATATTAAAAATAAAGATAAAGGTAATTTTATGAAAGAAAAAATACCTGAATGTATTGGTAAGCTTTATTATTCAAATTATGATAAATTTAGAAAAACATCTAATTTTAAAGTAGAGGATAGTTGTATTGGATGTGGAATGTGTGCTAAAAAATGTCCTGTTTCTGCAATTGAAATGAAAGATAAAAAACCTGTTTGGGTAAAGGAAAAATGTTTGATGTGTCTTGGATGTTTACATAGATGCCCTAAATTTGCAATTCAATATAAAAATAAAACTAAAAATAAAGGACAATACTTAAATCCTAATGTAAAAATTTAAAAACATTAATTATTAAATTGGTCTTAATGGTATAATTTTTAAGAATTAAAAATATTATAAGGAACTATTTATGGAATTTAATGAATTAATTTTAAAAAGAAGAAGTGTTAGAAGTTTTGTTAAAAAAGATATTGATGATAATTTAATTATAGATGCAATTAATGACGCTAGTAATGCACCATCTTGGAAAAATGCTCAAGCTAGTAGATTTTATTTAGTAAGTAGTGAAGAAAAAATTAAAAAAATTCATGAAGCATTACCTAAATTTAATCAAGAAAGTTCTAAAAATACTAAATATGTTATTACTACATTTATTAATAATCGATCTGGATTTAATAAAGAAACTGGAAAAGCTGAAAGCGAACTTGGTAATGGATTTGGATTATATGATTTAGGATTAAATAATGCTTATTTTGTTTTAGGATTAAAAAATAGAGGTTTAGATTCTTTAATTATGGGAATTAGAGATGAAAAATTATTAAGAGAAATCTGTGAAATTAATGAAAATGAAACAATAGTTGCAGTAATTGCAATAGGTTACGCTACTCAAGAAGCAATCCGTCCTAAAAAGAAAAGTGCAAGTGATATTACAAAAATATTATAAATTTTATGATTATTAGAAATTTAGAAGATAAAGATATTGCTAAATGTCTTGAAATATATAACTATTATATTGAAAATACTTGTTTTACTTTAGAAGAAAAGAAACTATCTTTAGATGAATTTAGCAAAAGATGCCACACTATTATTAAAAAATATCCTTTTATTGTACTTGAAAATGATTTAAAAGAAGTGATTGGATATGCATATTTAAATACTTTTAATTCAAGAAGTGCATATAAAATTACTGCAGATTTATCAATTTATGTTTCTAAAAGTCATTTGCATGAACACGCTGGAAAAATATTACTTGTTAATATCGAAAAACTTGCTAAAGAATATAATATTCAAAATATTATTTCAATTGTTACTAGTGAAAATCCAAATTCATATTCTTTCCATATTAAAAATGGATTTATTTTAGAAGGAACAATTCATGATTGTGCAATTAAATTTAATAAATTAATTAGTGTTAATTATTTTAGAAAGAATTTAAAATAATAGTATGAAATGTCTAAATTGTCATAAAGAATTTGATTCTTTAATGAATCTTGGTATTTGTCCTTATTGTGGATTAGATCATTATAAATATTTTAATATTGAAAGAAAAAGTAGTAAAAATAATATAAAATCATTAAATAATCTTAATAAATTATCTATTAACGATGATTATGAAGAAGAAAATGATGAGATTACTATTAGTAAAAGTAAAGTAATCAACAGAAGTAAAGAAAAATTAAAAGAAGATAAATCGTATGAAGATTTTGATTCATATAATCGGATAGATCCTAAAAATAAATCAAAATGGGAAGATTTTGATGATGAAGATGATGAATAATACACTTAACTTAAAAGTTAGGTGTATTTTTTATGCTTTGTTATTGACCTAAAGTTAACTTTAAGGTTTATGATTTTAAAAAAAGGAGAAAAAATGAATAAACCTTATGTTATTTGTCATATGATGACATCTTTAGATGGAAGAATTGATTGTAAGATGACTGAAAGTTTAAAAGGGACAGAAAATTATTATGAAACTTTAGATTCTTTTGATACATTTACAAGGATTAGTGGAAGAGTTACTGCTGAAACTGAATTTGGTTGTATTGGAAAGTTTAAATATAAAGAAAATGATTCTATTAATAAAGAATCATTCTATAAATTTAAAGAAAATAAAGGATATGAAGTAGTAATTGACACTAAAGGTGTCTTACTTTGGAATGATCAAGAAAAAGAAGAAGTCCCAATTTTAGTATTAACTAGTGAAAAAGCAAATAAAGAATACTTGGAATATTTAAAAAATCACCATATTTCTTATATCGTTTCTGGAAAAGAAAGTATTAATTTAAAAAGAGGATTAGAAATATTATTTAATGAATTTAATATTAAAAAAGCAGTTCTAGTTGGTGGAGGTCACATTAATGGAGGTTTCCTAAATGAAGGCTTAATTGATGAAATTAGTATCTTAATTGGTGCAGGAATTGATGGAAGAAAAGAGATGGGAGCAGTCTTTGATGGATTAAATAACAATAAAGAAGTTACTAATTTAACTCTTTTAGATGTAAAAGCATTTAAAAGTGGTGCAGTATGGTTAAAATATCAAGTTAAGTAATTAAATAGGAGTTATTTAGTATGAAATATAGTAATAAAGAAGAGTTTGAAAAAGCTAATTATTTTGGAATCGGAAAAGAAAATGTTGCATTTTCTAAGTATTTTATTGGGGATTCTTTTCTAAATCCTCTTACTGATTCTAAGTCTAACTTAGGTGTATTTAATGTTACTTTTGAACCTGGTTCAAGAAACGCTTGGCACATTCATCATGCCAAAAAAGGTGGAGGACAACTTTTAATTTGCGTATGTGGAGAAGGATGGTATCAAGAAGAAGGGAAAGAAGCTATTAGTTTACATGAAGGAAGTGTAGTAGTGATTCCTTCAAATGTCAAACATTGGCATGGTGCTAAAAAAGATAGTTGGTTTTCACATATTGCTATTGAAGTTCCAGGTGAAGAATGTTCAAATGAATGGTTAGAGCCAGTTAGTGATGAAGAATATAACAAATTAGAAGATAAATTATGAAAAAGATAGTACAAACAGCAGGTAAAAATGCTTTAGGTGAATTTGCCACAGATTTTGCACATTTTAACGATGATATTTTGTTTGGAGAAAATTGGAATAATGAAGATATTGATTTAAAAACAAGATGTATTATTACGGTAGTTTCTTTAATTTCTCAAGGAATTTGTGATTCTTCATTAAAATATCATTTAGAAAATGCTAAAAATAATGGAGTAAGTCAAAAAGAAATTGCAGCGATTATTACTCATATTGCTTTTTATGCGGGGTGGCCAAAGGCATGGAGTGCTTTTAATCTTGCAAAAGAAGTTTGGAAAGAAGAATTATAAAAAAGCAAAAAACTTCCAAAATTGGAAGTTTTTTTAGCTATTTTTCATGTTTATGTGCATTTAAATATGCTTCTTTTATATCACTTGGAAGATTATTTGGAATTAAAGATCTAAGTTTAGCTTCATCTCCGTTTTCTAAAAGTTTTGAATAAAACCAGCTTTTAAATTTAAGCATATCTAATATTTTATTTAGATGTTCAATCTCTTTAATTACTTTTTCTTTTTGATTTTGAAATAAATCGTATCGATTTTGATAGGTAGAAGGACCTTCTTTGCACCAATCCATAAATAATTTAATATCTTTTATTTCAAGACCAGATTTTTTTAAACATTCTATTACTCTTAATGTTTCTAAATCTTGATCACTAAATTTACGAACTCCTGATTTTCTTTCTAATAAAGGAAATAATCCTTCTTTATCGTAATATCTAAGAGTAGAAATAGGAATGTTAAACATTTTTGAAACTTCTCCAATTGAATACATATTTCCTCCTTTAACCTAAAGTTAGGTTTAAACATAAATAATTTAATAAAATTTGCATGCATATTCAATATTAAAATTTATAACCCCTCTTTAAAATTAAAAGAGGGGTTATAAAGGGGTTATAAATTATGTTTTATTTTTAAATTTCCAAAATAATATAGCAATACACTAAAAGAATAAAGAAGTGGAAGTATAATAAACAATAAATCTAGATAATTAGATGCAAAAACACCAATTATAATAGAAGAAATTAAAAATGTAATTGATCCAATATATAAATAAATATGTAGTATTTGATTATATTTTTTAAATAAAACTATAAAAGTATATATTCCTAAAATAAGCCCAAATAAGGCAATAATTAACCTAAACAAATAACGAATAAATCCATTAATGGTATTTTCATATAACATCCAATCTGCACTAAATAAGGTTCTTTTTTCAATTATTACAAAATATATTGAAAAAATAATAATAAAAGATGCAAATATTAAACTTAAAATTTTACCTATTTTTTTCATAATTAAAATTCCTTGTATATATTTTTTCTATCAAATAACTAGTTACAAAATCACTTATAACTATTCCTAAATTATTATAATTTTGAGTTTCACTTACTAACCAATTATTAATGATTTGAGCAGTAGTAGCAGCATAAGTAGGTGGAAAATCATTTATAAAATAACAAGAAGTAAAGTTTAGGGTTAATTTATCTAAACTCCTATTACTATATTCAAAACATTTAGTAATTTCTTCTTTTTTAACATTAATATCTTTCATTTTATAATGATCTTGAACATGAAGATTACTTGATTCAATATCAAAAGTATTAGACGTAGAAGAATCACTAGGATCTAACCATCCATTATACGCTGGAAGTCCAATTGTAGAATTTTCATATCTAGAAATTAAAAATATTTTGCCTCTTAAAGAAGATACTTTTTGAGGAATATTTCCACTTAAATCCCATAAAGATGAATAATTTTTTAATGCCTCAATTAATGATTCATCAAAAGTAGCACTAGTATTTTTAGCGTTACTTTCTTTTTTAATAGAAACAATTAACCCCTCACTTGGATTTTCTTTTAAAAATGATTCAAAATCATTTAAAACATTAGAAAATTCAAGTTTTTGATCAACAATTCCATGAACTATATTTAGCTTATTATTTATTTGTTTTAATCTAATATCAAAAAATCTAGCTCCTGCTCTAAGTTGGTCACTTATTTTTAAATCTTGGCATTTACCACTTAAATCTCCAATTGAATGGAGTGCTCCTGAATCATGAGTTCCTGGAATAGAAAGAGAAGTAACTAAAGTATCATCATTTAAATTTTTCATCCAGTCTTTACCTTTTAAGGTATTTGAAGTTGTGGAAAGTGGTAAAACACTAAAAAGTGAGATAGTAATTATAGATACTCCAACAACTCCACTGATTATAAAATGTTTGTTTATTTTCATATCTTTACTTTAACATTAATTCATAAAAATAAAAAGAAATTTAAGTTATATAAAGTTATTTTTTATAAATTTCAAAATAATATTATTTATTTAGGTGTTATTTAGTATATTTTCATATAATAGTTTTATTTAGAAATTAAAACTTGTTTGTAGCAAATGCAACAAACAAGTTATTGAAATTCTTTTATTTTATAATTATAATTAGTATATAAAAGGAAATAAAAAATGAATTATAAAATTAAAGAAGATTTAATTCTTATTAGAGAATTTTTTAATATTACACAAAATGATTTTTCTAATATTTTAGATGTTGATAGAACAACTCTTGCAAGAATTGAAAATGGAATAAGTTATCCAAGGATAGAACTCATGGATAAAATATATAATTATTGTTTTAAAAAAGGATTAAAAATTAATCTTCAAAAAGAAATGTTATATAAAGATGATCTTAAAAAAGACCACATTTTATTAGTTCACGCTTCAAAATATGGAATAGATGGAGAACTTTCTATTAGTAAAACTAAAATTAATAATGATTTTGGGCAAGGATTTTATTGTGGAGATTCATATAATAAATCAGTACCTTTTGTGTGTAGATTTAATGAATCAAGTGTATATTTTATTGATTTTAATCCAAATGATTTAAAATTTATTAAATTTGAAGTTAATACAGAATGGATGCTAACAATTGCTTATTTTAGAGGAAGATTAGAAGAATATAAAGATAATCAAATTATTAAAAACATTATTAATAAGATTAGTGATTCAGATTATGTTATTGCTCCAATTGCAGATAATCGTATGTTTCAAATTATTGATACTTTTATTGATGGAGAAATTACTGATGAACAATGTAAGCATTCTTTAGCAGCAACAAATCTTGGAATGCAATATGTTTTTTTATCTAAAAATGCATTAGATAGGATAAAAATATTAGAAAAATGCTTTATTTCTTCTTTAGAAAAAGATTTTTATAAAAAAGAGCAAGTGGAATTCCAAAAATTAGGACAAGATAAATCTAAACTTGCAAGAATTCAATATAAGAATAAAGGAAAATATATAGGAGAGATTCTATTATGAGAAAAATGGATAAAGATGGATTATTTTTATGTACTTTTCAAGGAAATGTATTTTCTAAATCTTTAGAAGCGTGTTCATGTAGTTCAGAAATCTTTATTAGAAGATTTATGAATTCTAAAATTAGTAATGATTTTGATACAGGAGAAATACTAGATGACACCATTTCTATTGATGAGATTTTTTTTGAAATAGATGAACAATATAGTGTTTCTAATTATGGAAAATATAAATATGATATAGAAGTACTTTTTTGGATTGGATATATTTATAGATATTTTTCCTATACTTATGAATTATCTAGTCGAAATGTTTATAAAATCATTAAACCTAAAGAGCTTAATGAATTATATTATATTTACCATACTTTTGATCCAAGTGTTGCAATTGAAAGAATTTTAGAAGAAAAAAACATTACTTTTGATGAAAATAAACAAAATGAAAAATTATTTGAGATGTTAAAAGAAAGAAAATACCAAGAAGAAGTATTTTTAAAAGAAGAATCTTTTAATATTAAAGAATGCATATTTAATATTATTTATTATGAAGAAGGTGTAGGAT
>CAVKAB010000017.1:0-13238 GCA_963653985.1 Bacteroidaceae bacterium | reverse complement strand
TTATATGTATTTAAAAGTATCTTTTATTAATGTAGGTCAAGGAGATTCTAGTTTAATTACTTTTAAAAATAAGAATTATTTAATTGATACAGGAGGATTATTATATACTGATCTTGCTAAAAATAATTTAATTCCATATTTTAAAAGAAATCGAATTTATAAAATAGATGAGGCTATCGTTACTCATTATGATTATGATCATTATGGAAGCTTAGAAAGTTTAAAATCTAATTTTAAAATTGATAATGTTTATGATTATAATAGTTTTAAGGATAAAGAATATCCATTTATTTTAAAAGATTTAAATATTTATAGAGATAATTTTGATGATGAAAATGATAAATCATTAGTTCTTTATTTTTCTTATAAAGATATAAGTTTTCTTTTTATGGGGGACGCTTCTAGTTCAATTGAATCTTTAATTATTAAGGATAATCCAACTTTAACTTCAACTTATTTAAAAGTAGGACATCATGGAAGTAAAACAGCTTCAAGTTATGAATTTATTAATCAAATAAATCCAAAAGAAGCGATTATATCATGTGGTAAAAATAATAAATTTAAACATCCTCATGAAGAAACATTGAATAACTTAAATAAATGCAACGTTAAAATTAGAAGAACGGATGAAGAAGGAACGATAAATTATTATTTTTTAAACATTTAAGAAATTTTAATTTTAGTGTAAAATAATTCTTAATGATTTATCTTTTATATGGTGATGAAGGAACATTAATTGAACAAAAAGTATCTGCTTTAAAGAAAGCATTTTTTAAAGATACAAAAATAGAAGAACAAGTTGTTAATAAATTTGATTATAAAAGTGAAGGTTTAGATGCTTTTTTAAAAGATTTTGAACAATTATCTTTTGGATTTATGGATAAAAAAGTTTATTTAGTTTCTAATGCTACTTTTTTAACAAGCGAAGTTCAATTTAAAAAAGAAATGAAGATTAATGAATCTAAAATTATAAGTTCATTGAATGATTTACGAAAAGATAGTGATAATTTAGTTATTTTTATTTCTAGCGATTCTAAAATATTGTCAAATAAAGTAATAGATATTTTTGCAAAAGATAATATTATTCCATTTTCTAAAATTAATAAAAATGCATGGCCACAACTTGTTAAAAATTATTTTGTAAAAAAAGGCTATAGTATTAGCGAAGATGCAATTAATGAAATAATTTTAAGATGTAATTATGATTTAGCTACTTTTAAAAATGAAGTTACAAAATTAAGTTTTTATGCTGAAGATAAAGATATTACATTAGAAAAAGTTAAAGAAATCGTCTCTTTTAATCCAGATGATAATGTTTTTAATTTAACTAATGCGATTTTAGAAAATAATCCTGCTAAAATTTTTAATGCATATAATGATTTAAAATTACTTGGAGAAGAACCAGTTACTTTAATTAAACTTTTAAGTACAAATTTAATTTTTGTAGATCAAGTTTTATATTTAAAAGAATTAAATAAAGATTATATTTCGATTGCTAATATATTAAATCAAAATAAATACCGTGTAAAAATCACTATGGATACTAAATTAAAAAGAAGTAGTGTTAAAAAAATGCTTGATGATTTAGAAAAATTAGATAAAGATATTAAACTTGGTAATATTGATAGATTTATTGGATTTGAAATTTTTCTTGCAAGTATAAAATAAGTACTAAAAAAGCGTTAATATTTAAATTAACGCTTTATAGGGGTTATATAATTAATTATTATTACTTGATTGAATTAACTAATTTTTGAAGATTGCTTTTTTCTCTTGCTGCTGTTCCTTTGTGTAAAATTCCTTTTACAACTGCTCTATCGAGTAAGGAGAATGCAAGAACGAGTGATTTATTAGCTTCTTCAACGTTTTTAGCTTCACAAGCAACTCTAACTTTTTTCATAGCAGTTCTAAATTTAGATTTATAGGAAATGTTTCTAATTCTAGCTTTTTCGTTAGTTTTGTTTCTTTTGATTTGTGATTTAATATTTGCCATTTCTCTAACTCCTTCTTTACGTACAATATGTATTTTACTAAAAATGAATAATAAAATCAAACAATACTTTTACTATTGAATAACTTTTAAATACACAATGTGTTATAATATTATATATGAATAAAAAAGAAATTAGAATATTATATTTTGGCACACCTGAAATTAGTGCTAAAGTACTTAAAAACATTATAGAAAGTGGTTATAACGTTATTGGAGTTGTAGCTCAAGAAGATAAACCAAATGCAAGAGGTAATAAAATTGAAGAAGTTGCTACTAAAAAAATAGCAAAAGAATTTAATATCCCTGTTTATCAATATCATAAAGTAAGAGAACATGGTGCAGAAGTTAAAGAATTAAATCCAGATTTAATTTTAACTTTAGCATATGGCCAAATTATTTCTCATGATATTTTAGAAATTCCAACTTTTGGATGTTTAAATTTACATGGATCTATTTTACCAAAATATAGAGGTGCAGCACCTATTCAATATGCATTATTAAATGGCGATAAAGAAACTGGTGTTACTTTAATGGAAATGGTTGATAAAATGGATGCTGGAAGGATGTATGCTGTTGAAAAAATCGCTATTTTAGATGATGATAATTACGATTCTTTATGTGACAAAGTAAGTGATGCTGCATATATTTGTTTTGATAAAAACATTCAAGATTATTTAGATGGTAATCTTAAAGGTGAAGAACAAGTTGAAAGCGAAGTCACATTCACAGGTAAAATTAAACCTGAAGATGAAATCATTAATTTTAATGATGAATCTTTTAATATAGTTAATAAAATAAGAGCATTATCTTCAAAACCTGGTGCATATTTTGTTTATAAAGATACAAAATATAAGGTTTTTAAAGCAAAAATTAGTGAAGAAAAAGGAAATCCGGGAGAAATTTTAAAATATAACAAAAAAGAATTTATTGTTGGAACGAAAGATAAATCGATTAGTATTGAAATTATTCAAAAACCTGGTAAAAAAGCAATGAATTATAAGGATTTCTTTAATGGAAATTCTAAACTTTTTGAAGAAAAAATAAATTTAAATGATTAATATTGAATTAAGTGTTCATGAACTTGTAGATTTTATTTTAAGAACTGGCGATATTGATGATCGTTATTTTAATAATGAAACAATGGCAGAAGGTTCTTATATTCATAAAATGTATCAAGAAAAGCAAGGAGCAAATTATTTAAGTGAAGTTTCATTAAAAAGAAGTTTTGCTTATCAAGGATATAATTTTGTCATTAAAGGAAGATGTGATGGAATCATATTAGGAAAAACCATAACGATTGATGAAATTAAATCTACAAATAATGATTCGTTAGAAGACTTTGCGTTTGCAAATGAACTTTGGCATTTAGGGCAAGCAGAAGTTTATGCGTTAATTTACTTATTAGATCATGATTTATTTGATATAAAGATTAGATTAACTTATCTTTCTCAAATTAAGAAAAATGAAAAATTAATAAAAGAATATCATTATTCAAAGAAAGAATTGATTGACAAAGTCAATTCTTATTTTGAAAAATATCTTATTTTTTATAAAAACGATTTATTTTATCTAGACAAATTAAATAAGTCTTTAGATAAAATGACTTTTCCTTATCAAAATAAAAGAAAAGGTCAAGATGAGATAAGTGAAATTACTTATAATACAATTTTAAATAATGATAAAGTTTTTGTTGAAGCAGCAACCGGAATAGGAAAAACTATTTCTACATTATTTGGAGCTTTAAAAGGTTTAAAAGAAGATAAAATTAATCGAATATTTTATTTAACTGCTAAAAATAGTGGATTTATACCAGTTTTAGATCAAATTAATGTATTAAAAAAACAAAATATTGAAATTAGAACAACCGTAATTTATTCTAAAGAAAAATCTTGTATTAATAAAAGTGATATAAAAAGATGCAATCCTGATGAATGTGAATACGCAAAAGGATTCTATTCTAAATTAAATGAAATATTATTCGAAATGCTTAAAAATCATAGTGTTTTTGATGATAAAACAATTTTAGAATATGCTTTAAAATATGAAGTTTGTCCTTTTGAGCTATCTTTAGATATTGCAAAATTTTCAAATATTGTTGTTTGTGATTACAACTATTGTTTTCATCCAATTTCTTATTTAAAAGGATATTTTGATGAAGATTCAAGCAATTCAAGTTATGATGGTGGTGAAAAAGCAAAATATAAATTTTTGTTTTTGATTGATGAAAGCCATAATCTTGTAACAAGAAGTAGAGCAATGTATTCTTCAAAACTTTCTAAAAGTGATTTTGAAAAAGCATTAAAAGAATTAAAAAAAGGCAAAAATTTAGCTAAATTTAAAGCGTCTGTTAAATCTTCTATAAATACATTTGAAATGATTGAAAAAGAATTGAATGAAAAGAATATGCTAGAAATTGAATATTTAGATGAAGTTCTATATTCTAAATTGTGCTTAATAAATGAATTTGGAAAAGATTTTAAGAAACTAAATTATATTAAAAAGAAAAAAGATACTGAAGATTTATTACTAAATATTTACCAATTTTTAACTATTTATCAATCATTTGATGATAATTTTAAATTATATTATTCAAAAGAAAAAGAAGATATTTCATTAAATTTAATTTGTCTTGATGCTTCAAGATTTATTAATAAATTCTTATATGATAAGAGTGCTGTCTTCTTTAGTGGGACTTTAACTCCAATTAATTATTTTAAAAAAGTTACTTTGGGGAGTGAAGAATATAAAGATTATTCTTTTGAATCTCCATACGAAAGTAATAATTTAAATTTAATGATTGATAACAATATTTCTTTGTTCTATAAAGATAGAGATAAAACAATTGGACCGATTGTAAATGAAATATTAAATTTTGTGAGTTATAAAATTGGAAATTATTTGATATTCTTACCATCTTTTCAATATTTAAAATTATTAAAACCTTATTTTGAAGATTTTAATTATAATTTCTTTTTTCAAGGAGAAATTAGCAATAAAAAAGAAGAAAAAGATATATTTTTTAATTTTTTCAATAAAAATAATGAGATGAACATAGCTTTTTGCGTTCTTGGAGGATCATACTCTGAAGGAATTGAAATTAAAAATGCAACTCTTGATGGAATTTGTATTTTAGGAGTAGGATTACCTTCAATTTGTATTGAAAATGAATATCTTAAAGAATACTTCAATAATAATGAATTAAATGGATTTGATTTTGCATACACAAATCCAGGTATTAATAAAGTTATGCAAGCAATTGGAAGAGTTATTAGAAGTGAAAATGATCGAGGGAGCGTTCTATTAATTGATAAACGTTATGGATATTCTTCTTATAAGCAAATCTTCCAACAAAAATATAAAACTATTAAGAAAGTTGATAATAATAACATCAGTTCTTGCTTAAAAGAGTTTTATAAAATCTAAAAAAATGGTATATTTATAAACATGTCTTACGATATTAATAAAATTAGAAACTTTAGCATTATTGCTCATATTGATCATGGAAAAACAACAATTTCTGATCGTATTTTAGAATTAACAGAATCTATTGATAAAAGAGAACTTAAAGATCAAATGCTTGATTCAATGGATCTTGAAAGAGAAAGAGGCATTACAATTAAACTTAATGCTGTATCTTTAAAATACAAAGCAAATGATGGAAATGAATACATATTTAACCTTATAGATACTCCTGGGCACGTAGATTTTACTTATGAAGTATCTAGATCTTTAGCTGCATGTGAAGGTGCTATTTTAGTAGTTGATGCTACTCAAGGAGTTGAAGCTCAAACTTTAGCAAATCTTTATTTGGCAGTTGATAATGATTTAGAAGTAGTTCCAGTAATTAATAAAATCGATTTACCAAGTGCTAGAATTGAGTTTTGTAGAGAAGAAATTACTTCAAAAATTGGTCTTGATGGAGAACATGCAATCCCTGTTAGTGGAAAAACTGGTCAAAATATTAAAGATGTATTAGAAAGAATTGTTACAGATGTTCCCGCTCCAAAAGGAAGCAATGATGATCCGTTAAAAGCTTTAATTTTTGACTCATTTTATGATTCATATAGAGGAGTTATTGTTTTAATTAGAGTTAAAGATGGAATGGTAAAAGTTGGCGATACTATACATTTTATGGGTTCAAATTGCGATTTCCAAGTTACAGAACTTGGTGTTAGAACTCCAAAAGAACTTCAAAGAGAATGCTTATATTGTGGGGAAGTTGGCTTTTTATGTGCTCAAATTAAAGATATTAAAGATGTTTGGGTTGGTGACACAATTACACTTAAAGATAATCCCGCAAAAGAAGCTTTACCTGGTTATAGAAAGATTAATCCAATGGTTTATTGTGGTATTTATCCAACTGAAAGTAAAAAATATGCTGATTTAAGAGATGCATTAGAAAAATTATGTTTAAGCGATAGTAGTTTAAAATTTGAAGCAGAAACTTCTCAAGCATTAGGCTTTGGTTTTAGATGTGGCTTTTTAGGTCTTTTACATATGGATGTTATTCAAGAAAGACTTGAAAGAGAATATAACTTAAATTTAATTTTAACTGCTCCAAGTGTTGTTTATAAAGTTAATTTAACTGATGGAACTAGTATTGAAGTTGATAATCCAAGTGCAATGCCAAGTCCGGTTAATATTAGATCAATTGAAGAACCATATGTTAAAGCATCAATTATGACTCCAAAAGAATATGTTGGTGCAATTATGGAACTTTGCCAAGAAAAACGTGGAAATTATATTGATTTACAATATTTTGATGATACAAGAATGACTTTAATTTATGAAATACCATTAAGTGAAATAATTTTTAATTTCTTTGATAAATTAAAATCATATACCAAAGGTTATGCATCTTTGGATTATGAAATTTGTGGATATAAGCAAAGCGATTTAACAAAAATGGATATTTTATTAAATGGAGAACCAGTTGATGCTTTAAGCTCAATTGTATTTAAAGGAAGTGCTTATAATAAAGCTTTAAAATTGGTTACTAAATTAAAAGAAGTAATTCCTCGTCAACAATTTGAAGTACCTGTTCAAGCTGCTATCAATGGAAAAGTTATTGCAAGATGTGATATTAAAGCAATGAGAAAAGATGTTTTAGCAAAATGTTATGGTGGAGATATTTCTAGAAAAAGAAAACTTTTGGATAAACAAAAAGAAGGTAAAAAGCGTATGAAACAAGTTGGTAGTGTTGAATTACCACAAGAAGCATTTATGTCAATACTTTCTTTAGATGATGAAGAATAAAAGTCATTAACTAGTAATTAACTAGTAGTAAATTATTGCAATTTAAAGTTATTTTTTTTATAATAAATAAAGGAAAGAAACGAAAATGGCAAGTAAAGAATTAGGTGTAAAATTTAGTAATGAAATTTACGCAACAAAAAAAGATGTTGCTAACTATATGAGAACTCCAATGATTGATAACATTTGGAATACAGTTTTAGAATATAGAGAAAATTTTGTTATTAGATTAAAATTAAAACATATTACAGCATCAGAATATTCTGTATGCTTAACTCCAACAATCAATGAAAGAATTAATGGAGTAGAAAGAAAATTAATGAATATTTATTTTAGATATTTAAAATTATCTTTAAATAAAGCTGATATTTTCTATAAAAAAAGTGCATATGAAGAGATCTTAAAAGGATTTGCAAGTAATTACAATTTACATATTGAAGATTATGAAATTCAAAAGATTTTAGCTTTAGATTCAAATAATTTAAAGCCAGAACTTTTAATTGTTTATAATTATTATTTAGCATTAGAATCCATTACAAAATTAGCATACGAAGATATTTCTAGTAAAACTTTTGAAAATTTTAATAACATAATGTTAGGACTTGATAGTAGTGAATATAGAAAAAATGAAGTTCAAAATGATTTTGCTAAAGTTTTAGTTAATAGAATTTATGTAGGATTACCTCCTGCAACAATTGCTAAATCAATGGACAACTTAGTTGAATTTTTAAATGATGGACAAATTGGAATGTTTGTAAAAGCAATTTGTGCAATGTATTTTATTTACTATGTAAGACCATATGATGCATATAGTGAAGATTTGGCGGTTTATTGTGCTAAAGCTATTTTAGCTCATGAAGGATTACAAGAAGTTGCTTCATCACTTCATTTAGAATTACTTTTAGATGATAAGGAAGAATTTAAAAAATATTTTATTGAATCTCAAAAAACTCAAGATTTAACTTATTTAATTGATTTTGCAATTAAAAAGATGGATAAAGTTATTGAAGAAGCAAATTTACATTTAAATAATTCTCAAGGTAAAGCAATTACTAATGAATTATACGCAAATGAAGTTAAATCAAATGATTTAGTTCCTAATTTAGATGAATTAGAAGAAACTCATGATCAAATGAATAATTCTTCAAAAATTGTCGAAGAAAAAGCAAATGTTAATTTTACAACCAACATTGCGATTGAAAATATCCCAACTGGATTAGACGAAAAAGAAGCAATGAATTTAGAAAAACGTTTACTTGAAATGGAACCAAATTTATCAAGAGGTCAAGCTTATTTTTATGCAAGACATTGTACTTTAAATATGAATTACACTATTTCACAATATAAAAAAGAAGTAGGTTGTGCATACGAAACTGCAAGAAGTAGTATGGATAATTTAGTTCGTTTAGGGTATTATAAGAAGGAACTATTAAAAAATAAGTTCGTTTATATACCTATCAAACGTAGATAGTAAGGAGAATTTATGAGAATTTACGCAGATTTTTTATCAAACAATCCATGGCTTTGGATTTTAATTATATTAGTATGTGCTGCTTTAATTGGATGCGTAGCATTCGTTATTCATAAAGCATTATCAAAAAACAATAAAGATGAAAAACCTACAGAAGAAGAAATTGCTCAACAAAATCTTGATTCAATTTTAGAACCTGTTGAAGACGAAGAAACACAAAAGGAATTTGAAAAATTTAATAACAAAGATGAAAAAGAAAGTGAATAGTTTATACATACATATTCCTTTTTGCAAAAAAATTTGTTCTTATTGTGATTTTACAAAATTAATTTATAAAGAGAATTTTTCCAAACCTTATTTAGATGAATTAATTAAAGATCTAGATAAGGTAAGGGAAAATTTTTTTAAATTTAGAACTATTTATATTGGAGGAGGAAGTCCAAGTAGTTTTTCTAATGAAGAATTAGAAAAACTTTTAAAAGAAGTAGTTAAATTTAAAAAAATAACCTCAGAATTTTCTATTGAATTTAATCCAGAAGATATCACTGAAAGTAAATTGAAATTACTTAAAAAATATAAAGTTAATCGAATTTCTATCGGAATTCAAAGTTTTAATCCTAGAATTTTAAAAGAAATTAATCGAGATTATGGGATAGATTATTTTAAATTAATTAAAAATGTAAAAAAGTACATTAAGAATATAAATGTTGATTTAATTTATGGATTTAAAAATCAAACATTAGATGAATTAAAATATGATTTAGATAATTTTATTAAATTAGATGTTGATCATATTTCGATTTATTCATTAACAGTTAATAAAAATACTATTTTTTATAATAATAATTATCCAGAGCAAAATAGCGATGATTCTAGAATATTTTATGATTATATTGTTTCTTATTTAAAGAAACATAATTTTTTACATTACGAAGTATCAAATTTTGCTCGTAACAAAAAGTTTAGTAAACACAATTTAAATTATTGGAATAATAAAGAATATATTGGTGTAGGAATTGGTGCTCATGGATATTGTGATAATATAAGATATAATATTTCTTCAAGTTTTAAGGAATATATTAGCGGAAATAGAATAATTGAAAAAGAAATAATAAATAAAAATATACTTAAAGAATACTATTTTATTACTAATTTACGTAAATATAATGGATTTTTGTTAAAAGATTATAAAAAAATATTTAAAAGCGATTTTTATCAAGACTTTAAAGAAGAGGTAGATGAATTGATTAATTCAAAACTTTGTAAAATAGATAGAAGATTTTATTGTACTGATGAAGGAATTCCTATTCTAGATTTTATTCTATTAAAACTCATTAAAAAAATTTAAAAAAATTAGCACTATTCTATTGACTGTGCTAATTCTTCCATATATAATATTTCTAGCACTTAGGGAAAATAAGTGCTAAAGGAAATATGGAATTAACAAGAAAGCAAAAAATATTAAAATTAATTGTAGAAGATTTTATTAAAAATGCTGAACCTGTTGGAAGTAAAACATTAATTGAAAAACATAAATTAGATTGTTCAAGCGCAACGGTTAGAAATGTTATGGCAGAACTTGAAGAAGATGGATTGATTGAAAAAACTCATACTTCAAGTGGAAGAATTCCTTCAACTGCTGGATATCGTTACTACATTGAAAATTTAAGAGATTTCAAAATTAATGATAAATTTAAAAATCAGGTTTCAGGTGTTTTTGCTTCGTCAAAATCTATTGATGAAGTTATACATGAAAGTTGTGAAATTCTTTCTTCTATGACTAATCTTACTAGTGTAGTTCTAGGTCCTGATTCTAAAGTTGAAGCTTTAGCCAAAATTCAAATTATTCCATTAAATGATAAGAATTTTACTGCAATATTTGTTACAAATACTGGATATTGTGAAAATAAAACATTTATTGTTGATGGAAATTCATCAATTCAAGATATTCAAAAATGTGTTGAAATGTTGAATAAAAGATTAGTTGGTACAACAATTGATCAACTTGTTCCAAAGCTTGAATCTTTAAAACCAGTATTCTCAGATTACATTACCAATTATTCTTATTTCTTTAATTCTTTAGTAAAAACATTTATTGAAATTTCACAAAATCGTAATGAATTTTATGGAAAAGATAAAATGCTTATACAACCAGAATTTAGTGATAATGCAAATGAACTTAAAAAAGTCTTTGATTTATTCAGTAATCCAGATTTAATTAATCAATTTATTGATTCGTCTCAATATAAAGAAATTATTGATTCTGGTGAAATCAATAAAGATTATGAAAATTTAACAATTATCTATAAAGACATTAAAAATGATATGGATCAAAATGTAAGAAGAATTGCAGTCATTGGTCCAAAAAGAATGGATTATGAGAAGGTTTTAAATTCATTAGATTACATTATCGATAAGTTAAACGAATACATATCATCGTCTGATGATGATATTGATGATAAAAAAGGAGGATAGTCATGAGCGAAGTAAAGGAAAATGAAAAAGAACTAGAAGAAACAAAAGAAGAAGATGTTGAAGTATCAATGAAAGATTCTTATAAAAAGAAAATTGCAAAAGCTGAAGAAGAAACAAAAAAAGCTAAAGATGATGCTGAACATTGGAAAAATGAATATTATAGATTATATGCTGATATGGACAATTTAAGAAAAGAAATTAAAAAAGACCATAATGAAGCTATGAAATATCGTATTGAAGGCTTTGTTTCAGATTTACTTCAAGTATTAGATTCATTCGAAATTGCATTAAAAAATGAACCATCTAATCCTGAAACTAAAAATTATTTAATTGGATTTAACTATGTTTATACAACATTAATCAATATTCTTCAAAATGAAGGAATTGAAATTATATCTCCTTCAATCGGTCAAAAGTTTGATGAAAGTGTAATGCAAGCAGTTGATCATGAAGAAACAGATGGCGATGAAAACTTAGTTAAAAAAGTCAACCTTAAAGGTTATAAACTTCATTCTCATTTAATTAGACCAGCAATGGTAGTAGTTAGTAAGAAAAAGAATGAAGAAACAAAAAATGAAGATAAAGCTGCATAAGTTTTATATAGATAAATTGGAGGATAAAATTATATGGCAAAAGAAATTATTTTAGGTATTGATTTAGGTACAACAAACTCTGTTGTTAGTTATTTACAAAGTGATGGAACAGTAAAAGTTATTCCAAACCCAGAAGGAACAATGACAACTCCATCAGTTGTTGGTTTTAAAGCAAATGGTGAAGAAATTGTTGGTAATGCTGCAAAACGTCAAGCAATTACAAATCCTGATACTATTTCATCAATTAAAAGATTAATGGGTAGTGATGCAAAAGTTAAAGTTAATTGCATTAATAAAGAATTCACTCCACAAGAAATTTCCGCAAAAGTTTTAGCATATATGAAAAAATATGCAGAAGCTAATATTGGACATGAAGTTAAAAAAGCTGTTATTACAGTTCCTGCATACTTCAATGATGCTCAAAGACAAGCTACAAAAGATGCTGGTACAATTGCTGGTCTTGATGTAGTTCGTATTATTAATGAACCTACAGCTGCTGCTTTAGCTTATGGTTTAGGTAAAGATAAGAGTGAAAAAATCTGTGTCTTCGACTTAGGTGGTGGTACACTCGATGTTTCTATTCTTGATATTGGTGATGGTACATTCGAAGTTGTTGCAACAGCAGGTGATAATAAACTTGGTGGTGATGACTGGGATAATGTTTTAGCTGATTGGATTAGAGCTCAAATTAAGATTCAATTCAATAGAGATATCAATGATAAAATGGCATTACAAAGATATAAAGATGCTGCTGAAAAAGCTAAAATTGAATTATCAAGTAATACTGAAACAACTATTTCATTACCATTCATTGGTATGGGAGATACAGGTCCTATTTCATTTGAAACAACTTTAACAAGAGCTAAATTCCAAGATTTAACAAGACATTTATTAGACAGATGTTTAAAACCACTCGAAGATGCTTTAAGAGATTCTAAACTTTCATGGAATGATATTAATGAAGTCTTATTAATTGGTGGTTCAATTCGTATGCCAGCTGTTCAAGAATTAGTTTCAAGAACTACAGGTAAAAAACCTAACCTCTCAGTTAACCCAGATGAAGCAGTCTCAATTGGTGCTGCTTTCCAAGGTGGTATTTTAAGTGGTGATGTTAAGGATGTTATTTTACTTGATGTTACTCCATTAACTTTAGGTATTGAAACAATGGGTGGTGTTATGACTCCATTAATTACAAGAAATACAACAATTCCTACAGAAAAGAGCCAAATTTTCTCAACTGCTGCAGATAATCAACCAGCTGTTGATATTATGGTTTATCAAGGTGAACGTCCAATGGCTCATGATAACAAGTTACTTGGACATTTCCAATTAACTGGTATTAAAGCAGCTCCAAGAGGAACTCCACGTATCGAAGTTAAATTTAGTATCGATGTAAACGGTATTGTTAAAGTTAGCGCTAAAGATTTAGATAGTCAAAAAGAACAAGAAATTA